>CACZHN010000247.1 GCA_902780985.1 uncultured Lachnospiraceae bacterium
TGTGGGAATGGATGTAACCAAGGAACTAAACAAGCTTCATATCGAGTACTATTACGGACAGGATGAAAATGCAAAAGGATCTTTCTGCTATCCTGCAGCAGGCCGAATGCCGGAAGCGGAAGACGAAGCTGTTATAAGCACGGTAATACTTGACGCACTTGATATGCCTTATGAAATCGGAAGTAAGGTTAAGCTTTCTATTAAAAACGATAAGGATACCGTAGAAAAGGAATTTACCTTATGCGGATACTATGAAGGTGATCCTATAAGCCCGGCACAGATGGTATATGTTTCCAAAGCATTTCAGGAGGAATTTTCTCCCTCACCTACAACACCGCTGCCGGAATCGGATGGCAGTTATTACGGAAGATATACGGTTGATTTTTTCTTCAGCAACAGCATAAATATTGAGGATAAAGTATTTAAACTTATCGAAAGAACGGGAATAAGACCTGATGTAGATTACGGAATTAACTGGGCATACGGTGCAAGTGAGATAGATCCAGGTGTTGTAATTATGTGTGTAGTGCTTCTCATTACATTCATGTTTGCCGGGTATCTCATTATCTACAATATATTTGATATAAATATCATTTCGGATATTCAGGAATTCGGACTCCTTAAGACTATCGGTACATCCGAGAGACAGCTCAAACGAATCGTTATGAAGAGAGCCAATATCATTTCAGTCATCGGAATACCTATCGGTATAGGGCTCGGAGTTATAGTCTCAACATTTCTTCTCCCGATTGTTTCCGGAGAATTTATTACGGTCAATGTCGGCAAGGGTGAATTGCATTACAATATCTGGATACTTATCGGAGCAATGATTTTCTCTTATCTGACTGTAGTATTCAGTGCCGGAAAGCCATGCCGTAAGGCTTCCAGAGTTTCACCGATCGAAACAGTAAAATTTACCGAAGAGCGTGGTAAAAACGGAAAGCCTAAGAAAAAGTACGTTACCGTTATTCTTTCCATATCCCTTGCGCTTGTGGTTCTAAACAGTGTTTACGGATTCGTAAGCGGTTTCAGTATGGATAACTTCGTCTCAAATATGATCATTTCCGATTTCAGCGTTCAGGATGCAACTCTTGATAATCCGGGACTTGATTATCGTAATACGGAAAGTATTGATGTTGATCTTATGGATACATTAAGAAATATAGACGGAGTTAATGATATCGGTGCCATTTACCTTAAGGAAGGCACCCAGGAATTCAGTGACGAGACCTGGGCTAAGATTGAAGAAAATGTATTAAATTCTGACCTCTTCAATCAGAAAATGGAATATTACGGATATAAAGATACTGAGAAAGAGGATTATCTTAATCATCTCAGAGAAAAGAAGATACTTTTCGGAAAAACCTATGGTATGGCCGAGTATGCCGTATCTAAACTTGAAGTAATTGAAACTATTGACGGTTCGGATAAGATTGATTGGGATAAATTCAGCAGCGGCAATTATGTGCTTATGAATCAGTTTAAATCTGATGAAGGTTCGGAAAACTATCTTAAGCCGGGAGATAAGATTCAGATAAGAAGTAATGATCCGATATACGGAAAATTAGTGACAGTTACCGCTCAGGACGGAACTAAATACGAATACATGAGTTATGATAACGCGCCTGTAAAGGAATATGAAATCTATGCGATAGTAAGTATTCCTACTCCTATGGAATTCAGAGCATATAGCCTGGAAGAATGTGATTATGTACTTCCCGAAGATGAATTTATTGCAATGTACGGTTCGGAATGGAAAGCCATGAGAGTTCTTTTGGATGTAGAGGATTCTAAAGAGGAATCTGTAAACGACTGGCTCAAAAACTATACAACCAAAGTAAATAAAGACATGAACTACGATTCAAAGGATAGCATAATAGACGAATACAGAAGTTTCGGAAATATGATCAAGATCGTCGGAACAGTAGTTGCTGTAATCCTCGGAATAATCGGTCTTATGAACTTTGCAAATACAATTATCACTTCAATTATTGTTAGAAGCAGAGAACTTGCTATGCTTGAAGCAGTCGGTATGACCGGAAAGCAGCAGACGCTCAGTATGGTAAAAGACGGCAGCGTATACCTGATATGGTCCGCAATAGTTTCGATAATACTTTCATCAATACTCAGTATTGTACTTGTCCGTCCGATAACAGATTTTATTCCTATGTTTAACTGGAACTTTACATTAACACCGATATTTATATGCCTTCCGTTCATCGCAGCTATGATCCTTATCATTCCTGTAATAGCATATAAAAAGCTCAGCAAACGAAGCGTAGTAGACCGCCTCAGAATAGAGTGATACAAGGGGACGGGGGTGATTAGTCAAAATGACTAATCAACCCCCGTCCCTACGTTTCTACTTGACATGGACGTGGTACAAATGTTATATATGTTTTATGAATGAATATTCGTTCAGTTATAAAAGGAGGATATATCATGCCTAAAACGGAAGAACAATGTAAGCAGATCAGGGAAGATACAAAGAATAAGATTTTAAAGATGTCTTCGCTTTATTTTGCGAAAAACGGATTCGGTGATACAAAGATCGGGGACCTTGCGAAGCATATAGGTATCGGTCAGGGAACCATATATCTGTATTTCAAGTCCAAAGAAGAGCTGTTTGAAGAGATTCGTAAATCCGCGGATAATAAGGATGAGATAAAAAAACTTAAAATGCTTTCTAAGCTTCCGATTTCGGCAAAGAGGAAGATAGATATGATCTCTGCGGAAATGGAGAAAAAGCTGAAGTATGACAAGGAATATGTGGTAAAGATCACCATTTTGTCCCAGCTTCTCATGGAGCAGGAGGAATCCATATATAAGAACGACCTGTATAAAATCCTTGCAGCCATTATAAAGCAGGGGCAGAAGGAAGGAACGGTGGTGAAGGAAGATGCCATGTATCTTGCCGATCTTTACTGGGGCACCGTATACATATATGCCCTTAAAACGCTCTTTATGTCAGACCACAAAACCGTAAAAAAAGAAACCCTTTCACGATTATTGGAGGTATGAAATGGCTAAAATCGCTATTGTAACCGGAGCAACCGGCGGTATCGGAGAAAAGTTCGTTCAGGAAATATGTAAGATGAAAGATATCGATGAAGTCTGGGCAACTGGCCGAAACAAAGATAAACTTGAATCTTTACGTAAAATGAATTCCAAAGTTATACCCGTCGAAGCAGACCTTGCTAAAGACGGTGTTTCTGTAATAGAAGACCTCATCAGTACAAAAAAGCCGGATATCCGTTTCCTTATAAACAACGCCGGTGTAGCCTATATGGGTCTCTTTGACAAGATGGAAACTCATGAAGTAGAACGCTTCTGCAAAGTAAACTGCAGCGCGCCTTCAGTTCTTATGAATATAGCTATACCGTACATGAAGGAAGGCGCAAGAAT
>CACZHN010000248.1 GCA_902780985.1 uncultured Lachnospiraceae bacterium
TCCGGCAGAAGAGGCACTGATTGAAGAAGAGCCGCAGGCAGAAGAGGCACTGATTGAAGAAGAGACTCCGGCTGAGGAGACACTGATCGGAGAAGAAAAGAAACCTGAAGTTGTAGCTGCATATGATATTACTATATTTGATAACAATAATGAGGAATATCAACCGGACGAAGATTGTCCGATACATGTAGAGATTACAGACCCTGCGATAACAGGAAGCGAAAATCTCGAGCTCTGGCATATACGGGACAACGGCGAAAGTGAGAAAATCGAAGAATTTGAGGCAGAGGAAGGAAAGATAAGCTTCTATGCTGAAGGCTTCAGTGTATATGCGGTTACGGATATTCCGGAAGGTCAGGAGACTTCATTGTTTGATCTGTTGGATGAAAAAGGACCAAACGGAATCTATGTCAGATTCTACTACGGACAATACAGCAATAACACCGATGGGCCGTTTTACTTCGTCGGAGAAGAAAAAAAGTTTACAGATGGCAATCAGAACGGCAGAATCGGTCTTACCGTAACAGGAAAGGGAGGTGACTCCGTTCCGAGTGATGCCGTAAAACTGTATTTTGAAAAGGGTGATCAGAGTAGCGGCTATTACCTTTATATTAAAGACGGTGAGAATAAAAAATATTTAAAGGGATTAAAGGGCAGTTACGGTAATGCCAACAGATCCGCTGTATGCCTGACTGAAAACAGTGCAGAAAAGAGCCAGTTTATACTTGAAGAGAGCAACGGAAGAGCAAAGATAAGCTGTGACGGATTTTATTGGGTGGCTAAAAATAAGGATCAGGACAAGTCACTTGTCGGATTTAAAAACTCAGATGATGCAAGCTTGGCATGGATGGAACCGGTCGGAATGTCCGGAGATTATGTTGATCTTGACGGTAAGACCTACGGCCTTATGAATTATGTCGGCGGAACTTACGGATATGCCCTTATGGCGGGAGAAGAAGTTCATTCGCTTATAGAACTTGTGACGAGAAAGATAGCCGAGAATTCGGAAGGAAAAACGCTGTTTGTCGATGAAGGCAGTGAAGTTACAAGGTGGACATTTCATGCTGCCGATAACGGAGGATATAAGCTTTCGGGAGAAACAGCCGACGGTACAGAGGGATATCTTGCCGTAAACGGAGATGATCTCGAGTTTGTTCAGGACGCTGCGGAAGCGTCTGTATTTACTGTCTCTCGTGCAACGGATGAAAAGATCCGTATTCTTTATAACGGTAAAGCGATAACCTATACAAGAATCGGAGAAGGCGATTCGGCAACCGATGCATTTAAGCTATCGGACAGCACAGGCGATGATTCCAAGTTTAATCTGATAGATTTTGCGAAGCTTTCGGATGAAGATTATATTATATATTCTGCGGACTGTATAAGTATTTCAACTGCGGAAAACGGAAAGAGATATATTCTGTATACACGTATATGGGATGGTGAGAAGAAAAAATACGATACTTATGCCGTAGATTATGACGGCACACTCTATCCGGTATATGCGAGCGGAGGAAAGATACTGTGGCTCGGAGACGGAACCAGCTCGCTTGAATGGATATTTACTGAGTATGTTGATGAAGTGAGCAAGCTTCCGAATCATTATTATGAACTGTATAATCCGTATTCCGAAAAGTATATTGCTCCTCTTTTATCACAGGATCAGATACTTGCGGATAATAAGATCGGTATAAATATGCCGGGACGAAAAGACGGAGAATTCTACAGCAATATAATTGTATGGGATAAAAAACGATATGCTTATATCGGTATGAAACCCGATGAGGAAAAAAAGAAACTGATACCTTGTTCGGAATCTACTTCGGCAACGTTTTATTTTGCGGAACTCGAAGAGCTTAATCTGGGCGATTCACTTCATGAAGTGGAGACAATCGATAATATCGATCACGGTATTTCCGTAAAAATGCAGGATTTTTCAACAAGAAAATCAATGAGTGACTTTTTGGGAAATGATACGTTTAACAGTCAAAGCCCGCAGAAAGGACTGCTCTCAAAGAGTCTGGGTGAGGACGGTTATCCTGTTGCTAAGGGAGGGTCTTTAAAAAAACTCTTTGCAAATCCGGAAACGGTCAATCATCTTTTTATAAAAAATACGTATAAATCAAGCGGTTATTATGAATTTGACAGCTGTCAGAACTTTGCGACGCTCTGTGATGAAGACGGAAATCTGAAGCCGTCCTATCAACATGTTAATGCTGACGGAACCACTACTACGACAAGGGATTTTACGGTATACAGAGAACTGGGAACTACAGACGGTGAGGATAAATCAACATTAAAACACGGACAGTTCCTGCCGTACAACATCATAAAGCCGGGAAGATATACCAATAAAAATAAGCTGAATAAGTATTCGGCTCTGGCCAATACGAGTAATTCAAATGCCGGAAAACTTGATGACGAGGATCCTCGCAAAGACGAAAAACTGTATATGATAGCGGATGATAAAGATAAGGATGCCCCGAACTATTATAACGGTATGGAGGTTGAGGCCTCATTCGTCCAGACGGTCAGCGGTTTTGATGCCTGGGGACATGATATCATATTTGAGTTTACGGGTGATGATGATTTCTGGCTTTATGTTGACGGAGAACTTGTAATAGACCTGGGTGGTGTTCATTCGGCACTTTCGGGAAAGGTCAATTTCCGAACCGGTGAAGTAGCGGTAAACAAAGAGAAAACAACACTTTATAAAATCTTTAAAGACAATTTCAAAGCAAAGGGAATGTCTGATGCCGAGGTGGCTGCCAAACTGGATGAGATATTTGAATTAAACAGTGACGGCCAATATACATTTAAGGATTATACAACTCATTCCATGAAGATCTTTTATATGGAGCGAGGCGGCGGAGCTTCGAATCTTCATATGAAGTTTAACCTCGCATCTGTAACGCCGGGACATGTGGTAATCTCCAAAAGTGTTACCGGAGCCGGAGCGGCTATGGTAGATAAGGATTTTGTGGAGTATCCTTTCCAGATATACTATAAGCTGAAAGAAGGAGAGGACGGGCAGGAAAGCGATTGGATACTGCTTGGAAATGATGATGAGCATATCCGGGTAAGCTATCAGAATTCCAATCAGCCTGTTCCTTATGTTGATTACTACAGACCGCCGGGATTTTCGGGACAATACGATAATGTGTATTTTATCAATCCTTTGAAAAGTGCGGAGATAGCATTTCCGGATAACACAATCAGTTACAGGATTATAGAATGTGCCGTTGACAGCAGAATATACGGCAATGTTCTGGTAAACGGCGAAGATGTCGAAGGACAGGTGGATTCCGAGGGACATAGCAGAGTTACGGTTGAAGGAAACCTTAAGAGCTATGCTTCCGAGATCGGATCGTCGGAGAA
>CACZHN010000249.1 GCA_902780985.1 uncultured Lachnospiraceae bacterium
ACGGATCGGAGCTGATCAACTACGATGAAGCCGCATTTCCGTCCTATATATACGATGGTTACGTGTACAGCGGATGCACATGGGAAAAGGTTCCTCACTTTCACAAGGACATAGAACTCTTAAGCGTTCATTCATCCTGCATGGGATATTCGGTAAACGGTACAAATATCTTTCTTGAGAAAGGCGATACGATATTTGTCAATTCCGATCAGCTGCATTATTCATATGCCACTCCACCGCGCGAAGGAAGATATGTCATAGCTGTAATGCATCCGAGGATACTGTGTGCAAACTATGCAGTAGAGGCAAAAGCCGTACTGCCTGTCATATCAAATAAAAAAGTTCCTTTCATCCATTTCAGGAACGGAGACAGAGATGCCGCACGAATGCAGGAACTTGTGCTTTTTCTGGCAAAGCAGGCTTACGGCAATGAATTTCTCATAACAAAGACTTTCTTTGAAATATGGGAGATAATCATGACACGTGTGAACGAGACGGGTGAATTCAGTCAGGATGATATTATAAATCAGGACGTTCACAATGAAGTCTTAAAAGCCATGATGAACTATGTCGACAAGAATTACATGAACAACATAACACTTAATGAAGTTGCCTCTGCGGGCGGAGTCAGCAGATCGCTCTGCAATACGATCTTTAACAAATATACCCAGATGACTCCGATCGAATACATCATGCATTTCAGGACTCGAAAGGTTGCCGATCTTTTGCAGTCAGGTGATATGCCAATGTCAGAAATAGCTGAGATGACCGGTTTTTCCAATGCCAGCTATATGGCGGAAACATTCAAGAAGTTCTATAAATTCTCGCCAAGGGAATATAAAAAGACTATGCAGAGTCAATGATATGTGATCGCATTTGATTGAAGGGGATAGATATGTCAGATTCATTTAAAGAATTAACCAAAGCATCAAGGATAAGGATAGTTTTATTCATATGTCTGATCTTATGGGCGCTGTACTGCTTTATCGCTTATTCGATAGATCTTAACGGAAGCGGCAATCTGTCAGATATGTACATCAATACCTCGGATATTAAAGATGTATACGTAGACGGCAGCGATTTTACCTGGGCAATGAGACTTTGGGGAATAGGTCTTAATGGGATGATCTCTGTTGTGTTTTTCTTTCTTACAATAGTTTTGATATTGGCCGAAGCAGTGTTTGTGCTTATCCCTACACTGCTTCTCAGATCTATCGGGTTAAATAAAAAACTCATCTTTACTGTAAGTGAAGATGAGTTAAAGATAACAAAAACAATATATCTTGCATCAATAGTGATCTCTCTTATACTCGGGTTTGCGATAACAGGCTTTATCGCTATCATCCCCAAGATCTTTCTTGATATCACCTGGATACTTGTTTCTTTGATATATGTCAGTGGATTAAAGTATGCCGTAGATAAGAAAAATCTCATTAAACTGCAAGAACTGCACGAAAGCGATCCGCTCTAAAGCATCATCTTTCCCTGCTTATCTTGCCGTTCTCAACACGATATACCATGTCGCATTTTTCAATGGTCTGAAGTCTGTGAGCAATGATTATCAGAGTCTTGCGGCCGTGAAGTCTGTTAATCGAATCCATTATGGCAGCTTCAGTATCTCCGTCGAGTGCCGAGGTCGCCTCATCAAGTATAAGGACTTCGGGATCTTCAAACAGTGCTCTTGCTATTCCGATACGCTGACGCTGTCCTCCGGATATGCGAATGCCTCTCTCTCCTATTCCGGTATCAAGTCCGTCAGGAAGCCCCTTTACAAACTCGTCAAGCTGCGCTTCCTTTAATACGGCCCATACTCTCTCATCATCTATCTCATCATCTGCATAACCGAATGCCACATTTTTCCTTATGGAATCATCGATCATGAAGATTGTCTGAGGGATATATCCGATATTCTTAAGCCATCCCTCATAATTGGTCTGTACATCCACTCCGTCGGCTGTTATGTTTCCGCCTTTAAGAGTAAGAAGACCCAAGAGCACATCAACCATTGTAGTCTTGCCCGAACCGGACGATCCAACAATACCTACTGCGGATCCTATGGGAATAGATATCGATGCATGATCAAATATAAGCTTATCAGTATTGGGATATGCATAGCTTATATCATTTATCGCTATTTCCTTTGTAACCGGAAGCTTAGTGATCTCTTTCTTTACTCTATATGCAGCCTCATCATAAACTACGTTCTCATCATTTATCTCAGTCTGCAGATGCTCCGAAACATTCCACAAAAACGGCTCAAAATATGAAATGGATGTCATGTAGTTGTTCATTCTGTTCGCACTCGGCAACAGTCTCATTGCTGCAAGCGCAAATACGGAAAGCTGAGGGAGCAGCTCATCGGCTGTCGCTCCGCCTAACATGACCACCGACATATATCCGACAAGACCTGCGATACAGATAGTCTCAATAAGAAGCCTGGGTGTGGAATTATAAATGTTGTACTTCTGGACAGCACCCACATAGCCTTCGCCGCAGCGCGCATATTCATTGATAAAGTAATGCTCCTTTACGGCTACCTTTATCTCCTTGATTCCCATAACGGCTTCTTCTATCCATTTGAAAAGCCCACTGTAATAATCCTGATTCTCCTGGCCCGCCTTATACATGATTGGCTTTAAAAGAACCTTGATGACTAAAAGCACTGCAAGCAGAAGTCCTGCTATGGTTATCACCATTGCAGCATCGACAGTTATAAGTACCGCGACAAGACAGATAAATACGACTACTTCACTGGTAAGCTGCAGAATAGTCAGAATGAGAGCATACATGTTGTTGACATCAGAGGTGATGTTTCTCTGTATAACAGCTGTCTCAGCCCCCAGATAGTACTCATACGGACGCTTCATGAAATTGATCATCATGCGCCTTGATGTAGCAAACTGATTGGTATATACAAACCGAAGCTGAACAACATTCATGAAGTATAAGAATACGTTCTTGATTACAAAGACAAGAATCAGCGCCACGCTATCGTGCTCTACGCGGATACGAGAGAGGAGCTTCTGGCGAGGATCGAGCATCTGAAAGAACTGATAAAGTTCCGCGTTAAAACAGATAAGGGCATTGAAGGCCCTATCTGGGAATAGATCAGGAGGGGCAATATGGCTTCAATAGTAAAAAAAGAATTAAAGAACGTGATGACACTGTATTATCTGATGAAGCTGGATAAGAAAGTGCCGAAGGATAATGTGAAAATAAAAGCCAGGCAGAACCGCCTGGTGCACAGAACGATGAAGCGGGCATATAGCCATGTGCCTTATTACCGCGAAAAGTTTGACAGGCTCGGTCTGACGCCGGATGACTTCCACAGCGCGGAAGACCTCGCGAAGTTCCCGGTGATGAC
>CACZHN010000250.1 GCA_902780985.1 uncultured Lachnospiraceae bacterium
CATTCTTTGATGCGAGAAGCCTTGCCACATCGGTTTTCTCCTTCGCACCGATCCTTACACGTACTTCCTGCTCATTGGAACTGATCACTTCATAACCGTGATCCTTCAGGATCTTCTTCGTCATTACCGTATCCAGGCTCTCAATAACAAATGTAATCTGCTTCTTCTTTATATCATTGTGGAAGTCCATAAGGCTGATCACTTCGCCCTTCTTTATCATGATAGCCCTGTCACACATTTTCTCCAGTTCTCCCAGAAGGTGGCTGGAAATGAGTACGGTAATATTCTTTTCATTGGCAATCTTCTTTATATATTCACGGACTTCGTATATTCCTTCCGGATCAAGGCCGTTTGTAGGCTCGTCCAGCACAAGAACATCCGGGTCCTTTAATAGAGCCTGAGCTATACCCAGTCTCTGTCTCATTCCCAGAGAATATGCCTTAACGTTTTTATTGGCTGCATCCATAAGTCCCAGCAGATCCAGAAGTTCTTCAACCTTCTTCGGCTTAACACCGTTGAGTCCGGCAAAGTACATAAGGTTTCCGTATCCTGTCTTATACGGATAAAAGTTCGGTGTCTCGATCATGCTTCCTATATCGTTGACACCATCCAGTAGTACCTTTCCCGTATAGTTTCTTGTAAGTCCCACAAGGATCTTCATGATACTGGTCTTTCCTGCTCCGTTCGGACCTATAAGTCCCACGATCTCGCCTCTTCCCAGTTCAAAAGAAACATCCTTCAGGATCTGAAAATCTTTTACTCTTCTGCTGATAGCTTCAGCCTTTAAAACATAACTCATATTTCTTACCTCATTCTAATGTCAGTACCGACGGAACATCCTTCGACATCGCTGCCAGAAGCGAATATCCTATTCCGCTGAGTCCCAGCATAAATCCATAGGAAAGCAGCGGTCGCTTCTCTATATATTCCGGAATCCTTGATGTAAGCTCATCGAATGTTCTGTCGCACTCTCTTTCCAGCTTCTCATCACCTAACAGCCCGGAAATGCGGCGGATCATCTCAAGATTTCCGATATCTCCGTGACAATAACAGATATTGTTGCCCAGTGCCCGCTCCTTCATGGCAGCCAGACTGCACATGAGTTCCTCCGACGTCTTTTTAGACAGCAGGCCCGTCTTCAGCTGTCTTAATCTGCTGAATATTATTCCCGGTCCGCCGTGACACCAAGCACAGGAATATCCGTCCTTTCCGAAAACCGTCTTCCAGTCATGTCGCTCTTTGTTGTACATCATCTTCATAAAGCGATGGGACTTATCCAGTGCGGTCTTTATTTCTTCCGAAGGATAAATGTCATATACGGATGCAAGGGCTTCTTCTATACCACTGCTTCCGTGAGCGTATCCCGTATACATGTGATCGTTGATTCCGCTCCTCCAGGATGCAGCTTTATCCTCGGTCTCCGTGTAATGATCCAGAAGATGTCGAGCCAGCAGCTTTATAAGCTCATCCGCCATATCCCCGATCTCTCCGGTGAAATGCTTTCTCAGGCTGATACATACCTTGACCGCACCTGCCGAACCGCTTATCACGTCATAACTTGTATCTCTGTGATATATCTTTTTCATTTTAGAGAGCCCGTATGTCACGGCCTCTTTCATTGCCTCATCTTCCGTCAGAAGATAAAACTTACTGAATACATATATGTAACCGCTGAGTCCGTTGAACGGTCCCGTCAGATATGAAGAATCATCTTCAATCTTATGCATCCTTCGGATCACCGGACGAATACATGCATATGCCGCATCCAGATATTTTTCTTTTCCCGATGCCTTCCATAAATACAGGAAAAACAGACCTATACCGGTTGTTCCGCTGTAAAGATCGCTTTCCACAGCTCCGTATTCAAACTGTATACGGTCATGTCCTACCGGAGTATAGTTGATCCAGGCAAGCTCCCTCTGTCCGCCGACAAAGGATTCCTTTGCATCCAACAGGATTCTGTCTCCGATATCCTCTGCCATCTTAAGATATGCGCTGTCACGCATTGGGGGTCCGGTATCGGCTTTATCTTCCTGTACCCAGTCTGTTCCGGTAACCCAGATATCTCTGTACTCGCTTACATTTTTAGAGAGAAATGCATTGTCGATTATCGTCTTCTGCTGCTTCAGATCTTTCTCATCCATCTGACGAAGCTTTGCTTCAACGCATTCCAGCGGAGTCTTCTTGAAAGATAACGGCAGGACAACGCCTTCCGAATTCTTCAGTTCTCCGGTATGAATATCTATCTCGAAGAACGGTACATCCCCCGCCATCATATCCCTGATCTCGGACTTGACGATGTCGGCTTCCTCTTTTTTTATCTTATATGCCATACGGTGCATCAGCACATATCTGTGTGCCTTTTCCCTCATAAAATC
The DNA here is from genome assembly GCA_902780985.1 of uncultured Lachnospiraceae bacterium. The sequence goes on from CACZHN010000250.1 coordinate 2,379, forward strand.
AGGATGACTTCCCGTAAACATGAGCTTTGTATATATATATGTCGGTCTGTATATAACTCTTGTACATACCCCGTCAAACCACAGATCAAAAGAAATCGCAAGCTCTGTCTTGTGAGATTCGATAAATCTGTAAGCATCATCGAATCCCTTCATGATGAAGTCCGTATAATCCGCTGACTTAACGCTTTTACCCTCATACTTAACAACATTTTTCTGAGGCTCTATCATATAAGTCGACTTCTTCAGACATATTTCATCGGTATTTCGATTCTGTATCATGAGAATCTTAAAAGGAGAAACCTGTTCGGTATCTCCTCCGAAGCCGCTTATATCAACGGATGCTTCTTCCTTATCGAAAGGATTTGTGAGCTGGGCCGGAAGAAGTCCTATGGAATATACGGAATCATCTATGGATTCCATAGCCTTTTCGTAGGCTGACTTCTCTGTTTCAATATCCGCATGTTCGAGATTCGAATGGAAGAGTGCTTCCAGATCGATCATTACCGGATACTGTCCGTGAGCTATAAGGTTCTCGTGATGAATGTCCTTTGCATTCAGCGAGTAAAGCATGGCCATAAGTATTCCCGAGCGATAGAAGTAACGTTCTACCTCTTCAACGGTCTTACATTCATCCTGCTCTATGAATTCCATGAATCCATACTCGCCGCAGTCCAGAAGCTTTGTCTCATAAAGAGCTCTTTCTCCGAGATAAAGGCCTTCATTCATCGCTATGGAAAAATAGCGGAACCCCTTCTCTGCACCTATGTTTCTGGGCTTATATACAACCTTCTGTCCGTCCGAAAATGTAATAAGTGCTACGGTTCTTCCGCCTCTGTGAGAATCTCCCAATCCCTGACTGATATCCCTTATCCTGATATCCGAAGCTCCGTTTGCAAATCGTTTTAAAATTGCCGGAAAGTTATCATCAAGTCGGAATATCATTTCCAGGGTTGAGCTAAAAAAAAATTAAAAAACCG
>CACZHN010000251.1 GCA_902780985.1 uncultured Lachnospiraceae bacterium
TTTTACTTATAATAATAGGAGTGGCAATTCTGTTATGATAACGAACCCGATTATACCTATTGCGGTGGTAATTCCCGTAATGGTCCTCATTCTGGCAGCAATAGTGATTGCGATAGTCAGAAAGAAGATCGGAATATGGGGCAAGATTCTCAGAATCGCCAGAATCACTTTGGTACTAGTTCTGGTGTTCCTGATAAACCTCCGTATAATGGGTAAAAGATATAATGTAGATGTAGAACTTAAGAATATAGATGTTCTCTTTGTAGTCGATGCGACCATCAGTATGTGGGCCGAAGATTATAACGGTGACGATACACGTATGTCGGCTGTGATGAAGGACTGTAAGCATATAATGGACAGTCTTTCGGGAAGTAACTTTTCTCTTATCAAATTCGATAACAGATCACAGATACTTGCACCGTTCACACAGGACTCGAGAAATGTATCCGACGCCTTCGCTACTCTGTCTACACCGGACAGATACTATGCGAGAGGAACTACACTGAATACTCCGTACGAAGATATGGCAGATATGCTTAAGTCATCTTCCAAGAAGGAAGACAGACTTACCATAGTCTTCTTCATCAGTGACGGAGAGATTACCGCAGAGAATGCACAGGTTCAGTCCTATGCGGGCATGGAGCCTTACATTGACGGCGGTGCGGTACTCGGTTACGGAACCAAGGAAGGCGGAAGAATGTATGATAAGAATTCATACACTTACATCAAGGATCCGGAAACCAACAAAGACGCACTGTCAATCTACAACGAGACAACACTGCAGGATATGGCTGAAGAGATGGATATAGATTATATCCATATGGACAACACAGCCAATGTTGAATATCTGCTGGATCAGATTAAGAGCGCAAGCTCTATGCAGATGGCGAGCAGTGACAATGTAAGCTATGAGGATACGTATTTCTATTATACATATCCGCTGCTGTTACTTTTGATAATTGAAATGATACTTATAATCAGGAGAGGTCGAATCTAACGATCATGGAAGAAAACAGAAAATCATCATCACGCAGACGCGATGAAAAATTTCATATAGAGAATCCGAGAAGCTTCATGGCTATCATAAATATAGTATGTGTACTTCTCCTTATCTGCGGCCTCTTTCTGACGGTAAGATACATCATGAACGAGATATTCCTCAGAAGATACGATAAGGGAACTTACAGTACAAAGTATGAGGAACCGCTTCTTAAGATGAACTTTCCGGACAGCTACCTTCCTTACTACAATCTGGGAAATGTAGCTTATCAGAACGAGGACTACGACAAGGCGATATCATATTATAAGCAGGCTCTTGAAGTAGGAGCTCCTCATGAAGATAAAGAATGTAATATAAGAGTTAACCTTGCACTGGCAATGCTCATGAAGATCGACTGGACAAGTATGACTACCGAGAAGGACGTACAGCGTGCAATCCGTCAGTTAAAGGCTGCAAGAAATGTGCTTACCGAAGAGGGATGCGCAAATCCGGATGATGCCAACGGCCATAATGAGGAAGCCGAGAAGCTGAAGAAGGATATCGATGATATGCTCGAACAGCTTCAGCAGAGCGGAGAATCCGGAAACGACCAGGATGATCAGCAGGATCAGCAGGATCAGAATCAGGATCAGCAGGAGGATCAGGAGAAGAAGGAGTCCTCAAAGAGAGAGGATGACCTGAAGGATGCGCTGGACAAGCAGAAGCAGGACAGCATGCAGGAGAGACAGGAGGCTGAACAGGAAAAGCAGCAGCAGGAACAGCAGCAGGCCGAGAAGGATCCTAACAACCAGCAGGGCGGTTACAGCGGAAATAACTACGACGGTAAGACTTGGTAAAAGTACTTGCGAATTATGCTCTTAATGATTATAATACTAGGAGCGTGCTTCCGTGGCTCAGTTGGTAGAGCAATTGATTCGTAATCAATAGGTCGTCGGTTCGAGTCCGATCGGGAGCTTGTCGAAAATGCCGCAGAGAAAATCTGCGGCATTTTTGTTTTATAATTTTGTTAAAAATTGACAGAGAAAACGGCTTGCAATTTTAAAGTTTCTGGTTTAGGATATAGAGTAATTATCAAATTTATAAATATAAAGAATGGAGGAAAATATCAAATGGCAACTTACATTACAGAACCGTCAAGAACTTTCAACGAGTATCTTCTTATTCCGGGTTATTCATCAAGTGAGTGCATTCCTGCGAATGTTACACTCAATACTCCGCTGGTAAAGTTCAAAAAGGGAGAGACGCCTGCTATTGAGATGACCATTCCTATGGTATCAGCTATCATGCAGTCCGTATCAGGTGACAAGCTTGCAGTTGCACTTGCCAAGCAGGGAGGCATCTCCTTCATATATGGTTCTCAGACAATAGAAGAAGAAGCCAACATGATACGCCGCGTTAAGGCATACAAGAAGGGCTTTGTAACAAGCGATTCAAACCTTTCACCGGATGCTACACTCGGCGACGTTCTTGATCTCAAGGAGAGAACAGGCCACTCAACAGTTGCTATTACAGATGACGGAAGCAGCCACGGCAAGCTCCTCGGTATCGTAGCTTCAAGAGATTACCGTCTTTCAAGAATGGAAAGAACCCTCAAGGTTTCTGAGTTCATGACTCCTATCGATAAACTTATCGTTGCAAGCGACGAGACATCTCTTCATGACTGCAACGACATCATCTGGGACAACAAGATCAATACCCTTCCACTCGTTGATAAGGAAGGACACCTTTCATACATGGTATTCCGTAAGGATTACGACAGCCACAAGGAGAACGTTAACGAGCTCCTCGACTCTCACAAGAGCTATGTAGTTGGTGCCGGAATAAATACAAGAGATTACGCAGAGAGAGTTCCTGCACTTGTTGAAGCAGGTGTTGATGTTCTTTGTATCGACTCTTCAGAAGGCTACAGCGAGTGGCAGTCAAGAACTATCAAGTGGATCAGAGACAATTACGGCGATTCAGTTAAGGTTGGTGCCGGAAATGTAGTTGATGCTGAAGGCTTCAGATTCCTCGCAGAGGCAGGCGCTGACTTCATCAAGATCGGTATCGGTGGTGGTTCTATCTGTATTACAAGAGAGACCAAGGGTATCGGCCGTGGCCAGGCTACAGCTGTTAAGGATGTTGCTAAGGCTCGTGATGAGTATTTCAAGGAGACAGGCGTTTATATTCCTATCTGCTCAGACGGTGGTATCGTTTATGATTATCACATTACTCTCGCACTTGCAATGGGTGCTGACTTCGTAATGCTCGGAAGATATTTCGCAAGATTCGACGAAAGCCCGACAAACAAGCTCTTCATCAACGGCAACTACGTTAAGGAGTATT
>CACZHN010000252.1:0-1707 GCA_902780985.1 uncultured Lachnospiraceae bacterium
GTATCAGCATTCTCATAGCAGAAGTACATAGTGTTCGGATCATAAGTTCCCAACCCGTTATACTGGGAAACAGACATAATCTTCTGAACAAGCGCCCCAGAATCAGACTTCATGGCTTCGATAGCTTCAGAATTAGCCTCTATTGCTTCAGTCAAACTCTCGATGTCCTCATCGTGCTTAGACTCAAGATTGCCGACCGCCTCAAGGCTCTGAGCAAGTTCACCCATCACATCTCTTGCCGTGAATACTGCCGTTCCATCAAGGACAATATCCCCAGACTTCGTGATTTGCGTATATCCAATAGGCTCAGCAATAGCCGTTGCCCCTCTCTGCGTACACACAAGAAAGCACCATCCGGGAGCATTAGCACAGGTTACTACATCTCCGACTTCATAGGCAGTATCTCTTGTAAGGCCACCTCCTCCTGCTCCTCCGCCTCCGGTTGCACCCTGAACGGAAGGAAAAGTCTGTGTAAGATCCGTAACAGCAGCCGCAGTAACCTTGAAAACCGCCAGCTGAAGATCATAGGTCGAATTGTTATAATTCACATTCGCATCCATCATAAGAGTGGTAAGCGTCTCACCTGTCTCTGCTATGATCTTTATAGGCTCATCAGCATTAGAGAGATCCATATGAAGATATATCTGACCATTTAAGGTGTGCCCTGTCTCCGCAAGCTGAACAGATACCTCATTCTCATACATCTCAAAGAATCTTCCCTTGATGATTCCATAGCCCTGAGACAGATGCAGGATATTTCCTCTTGCAGCCGTCACTTCACACCCCTTGAATATCCCCGCTCCGGGAATGGCTGTCTGATATATGATTGCGTCATTCTGCGGTGTAACATTACCGCCCTTAAATGTTTTAAGAACTATGCTTGCCATATCAGTTCCTCCTTAGTATTTTTGTTAGATCAAGCCTTATCGTCCCAAATATCAGCTTGATGTTCTGACCTATCTCTCTACCGGTTAAGATGCTTGAATAAGCCACCCCATCCGATACGATGCTTGCCACCTGTCCAAACTCCATCTCCTCCGGATGAATCAACGCATCTTTCTTCATCACAGTAATCTCGATGAGGTTCGAGTATGCCAGATTAGCGAACTTGTTATATGCCTCGCTGATTGCTGCTGAATCAAAAGAATGACCCTCCTCGACTTGAACTGAAGTTATCTCACAGTTAACCGGTGTAATCCTGTCTTCGTCTTTTCTGTCATAGGAAAGGTCATTATGTAAGTAATAAACTATCTTGTTCTCATAATCAGTCGCATCATAGATGATGAGTTTATTGACATCCGATGAGACACTCTTTATCGTGATCTGCTTGCTTATAACATTCGGAAGGTCTGCCTCGATGATAAAAGTTCCTGCCTGTACTCTTCCAATTTCAATCCTGATAGTCCGTTCCTGAATATCCAAAACAGGCTTAACCAGAACTCCATACTTCTCCATTGCCGGTATGATGACCGAATCAATTAGGTTCACTATGTTATAATGACCACCCGAATCTTTCGGAGTGATATGAAAATACCAATCAGGAGTCTGTGTTTTTGCAACTACCGAAAGGCCGCTTATGTTCTGTGCATCATCCTCGTTATCAATGAACATCTCCGTAATGCGGTCTGCTATAAAACCTTCGAGCGTTCCTGTTTGCTGAAGGTCAACATCAAAGAGAATATCCGTATTGAGAAGCTCCATCAGAGG
>CACZHN010000252.1:1714-6086 GCA_902780985.1 uncultured Lachnospiraceae bacterium
AGGCTTATAGGAAATGACCATAAGTTCCTTGGATCTGTCTGTGCCGTATGTTATCTCCGTAATAACTCCGACATACTCCTCATCATCTCTGCTTATCCTGATATAGTCTTCTTTTGCAATCCCAGGCATCGGAAATACTGTGATAGTATTCTCATCAGATGACAGATAATCCTCTTTATGAGTCACCTCATTGATATTGGTATTGGCAACCATCTCGAACTTCTGCGTAAAGACTTCAACGTTATACGGTTTCATAACTTATCTTCGCCTCCACCATCATATCTACCGAGTTAAGCCCATCATGGGACAGAGATATTCGGTTTGTTCCGTTCCGAAGCAAGATAAAACGCTTCGTAGTAAAATCGCAAGCCTGATACCTGTCCGCAATAACCTCTCCGGATACACCCTGCTCAGTTATTGAATAAGGAACCTTTGTTGTATCTATAACCAGCTTATGATCAGCACGGAGTATTCCGTTATAAGCACCAGTCGCATACAACTCATTGTTCACGTAATGCTTCCATACAGGATTCTCACACGGACCATAAATCGTGATCTTACACGGAGAGTCAGCAAAAGAATCCGAATCGATCATCAGCGTATTCGCGCTAACATCCGCATAACTGTACGGATATGTATAGGAGTAAATCTTTCCTCCCACATACACTGTTTCCGAATACTTTGTCACCGAACGATAAAAAAGACCTGTTGCAAGGAGTGTTACCTCACAATCAAGTCCTATACCGCCATCCATAAGCTCTGACTTATTAATCTCACCAACTCTTACCGGTAATCTGTATGTATCATCCGTAACATACTCAAGAGTGAGCGGTGTCATCCTGATGAACCTTGTGAAATCCCTGTATCTTACATAGGCTTCCTTACCGTAAAAGAAGATATTACCGGTAATCTCTCCCTGGGAGAAAACCTCCTCAAGAGCGTAATAGTCTGTTCCGATTTTTTGGAATCCTGTCTCATCCCTAAATCCAAGTCCTCCGACCTTATGAAAAAAGGACTGCTTAGAGTTTAAGTCATAAGCAGCCCCTTCTCTGTTTATCAATCTGAATTTACGTATCATAAGTATGCCTTTCCGAGTTGCCTGTTCATACCTCCGGCAAGCTCTCCAACAAGTGCTCCTGAATCAAGGACTATCTGCTGATTAGCCATTCTCGGAAGATACTTTATCCGTTCCGCTATTACTATTTGCTTTTGTATATATAGCAGATTGCTCTATCGTACCCTTCTGACCGGGAATAAGTGCCGAAGCAAGATCTGTCATAGGACCCTTCAGTTTTGAGATATTACCCTCAATGCCCTCACGCATGAGATCAATCATATCAGGCATATAGGTATGGAAGTCAGAAAGCGGTCCTTTCTCTGGTTCGGAGAATCCGAGATAACTCTTAATCGTCCCCGCTATATCCTTAACCTTGTTCACAAGGCCACTGATCATAGATCCGATACCATTGATCAGATTTGAAATGATATCTTTGCCCCAAGAAAAAGCGTTACTTGCAAGGTTCTTAAATACATCCCCAATATGAGAAAGCTTTTCTCTAATGGTCGAAACCATATTTGAGAAGCCACTTCCTATGTTGGATACGATATTCGAAAAACTCGATACCAGGTTATCCTTAATGTGCCCGATTGCAGATGAAACATTCTGTCCAATGGTCTGAAGACCAGAAGTAATCTTATCTTTCATCTGAGAAAGCTTATCCCGGATATTTCCGATAAGATTCTCCATGACAGAGGTGAATTTCTCCTTCATCTCATTTGCGGAAGACACCACATTTTCCTTTATGGAATTAAATGCAGAGGTAGTATTCTCTTTTATCGTACTCCAGCCGGCTGAGACACGCTCTTTCATGGAGTTCATCGATTCAGATACATTGGACTTTATATTATTCCAAGCATCGGATACCGAAGACTTCACATTGTTCCATGCCTCCGAAGTCGAGGACTTGATATGATTCCATGCATTAGTAACATTCTCTTTGATAGCAGAAGCCGCTGCACTTCCTGTCTGCTTCATATGCTCGAAAGCACTTCCGACAGTTTCCTTGATATTGCCCCATATAATCTCGCTACCCTTCTTTGTAAGTTCCCACTGCTGAGTAACGTGATCCTTTATAGCCGTTCCGACTGTAGTAACAACTCCCTTTATTCCTTCCCATGCTTTTGATGCGCCTGTCTTTATTGCATCCCAAGCGGATGAGCAGACATTCTTTATTCCATCCCACACGGCAGAAAAGGCATTCTTGATACCCTCCCATAGTCCGTTCCAGAAATTACGGAATCCTTCACAGTTGTCATATATCAACTTGAATGCTCCGGCTATCGGATTTACAAGGAATAAGGCAAGTCCCTGCCAGTTATTTTTGATAAATTCAACAATTCCTGAAAAGACATTTTTGATTCCTTCGACAACTCCGCAGAAGAAATCTTTTATATGATTCCAGAGATTTATCCAGAACTCTCGGAACGCATCACATTTATTCCAGAGCAGAACGAAGGCTGCTATGAGGGCAACAATTGCCGCCGCTATCAGAACATAAGGGTTCATGCTCATAACCACATTCAAAGCACCCTGTGCAACCGAAACCACATCGATAAGAGACGCCAATGTAGGCAGAATGGTCATGATTGTTCCGATAGCTGAAATAACCTTACCAACAACGATAAGAACAGGGCCTACCGCAGCCGCAAATAATGCAACCTTTACGATAGTCTCTTTCGTACTGTCATCGAGACTATTGAACTTATCGACCCACTGCTGAATATGAGAGACGATATCCCTAATAACCGGCATAAGTGAATCTCCGATAGAGATTGCCAGTTCCTGAAGCTGAGACTTAAGGATCGTAAGCTGGCCAGCAAGGTTATCCTGCATGACTGCTGCCATCTTCTCAGCGGTGCCGTTATATCCATCAATCGAATCCGAACAGGTATTGATAGCACTCTCCAGCTTCTGAATATCCGCAGGTGCTGCATTCATCAGAGCAAGGAAACCACTCATAGCCGTTTTACCGACAAGAGCCTCCGCCGTTGATGCCTGTTCAGACTCCGATAACTGACTAAAAGCCTGACGGCAGTCTGCCAGAATATCATTAAGGCTTCTCATCGATCCGTCAGCATTAGCCGTCTGAATGGTCACATCACCAAGAGTAGCTCCATGGATCTTAATCTCACCATTGAGCTCCGTCATAATCTTACGAAGTGAAGTACCTGCCTGCGATGACTTAATACCAGCATTGGCCATAAGACCGATTGCCTCAGCCGTATCTTCCGCAGAGTATCCCATTGCTCCCGCAATAGGTGCAACATACTTGAAGGTCTCACCCATCATGGATACATTGGTATTCGCATTTGAAGAAGCGGCCGCAAGGATATCCGCGAAGTGACCACTATCGCTTGCCTGTAATCCGAAAGCCGTAAGCGCATCTGTTACGATATCAGATGTAGTAGCAAGGTCTTCTCCTGAAGCCGCAGCAAGGTTCATGATACCTTCGATACCATTGAGCATGTCTCCGGTCTTCCATCCGGCCATAGCCATGTAGTTCATAGCTTCAGCAGCTTCCGATGCAGAGAACTTGGTCTTGCTACCCATCTCTCGCGCTTTGTCACGAAGGGCATCAAAGTCTGAACCCGTTGCTCCAGATACTGCTGCCACCTGACTCATCGCAGAATCAAAATCAGCCGCAGTTTTCACCGCAGCCGTTCCTAGTCCAACTATAGGAGCCGTAACTGTTCTTGTAAGAGTAGAACCGACTCCGGATATATTATCACCGAGAGTTTTCATCTTCTCACCGGTTGCCGCTATCTTCTGAAGAGCGACTTCCGACTTTGATGCCTGACCCTCGAGGTCTTTCAATTTCTGTTCGGTCTCAACAATCTCACGCTGAAGAGCATCGTACTGTTGCTGACTGATCTCGCCATTGGCAAGCTTCTCGTTTGCCTGTTGTGCCGCCGTCTTTAATGCTTCCAGCTTCTCCTTCGTTTCAGATATCGCATCACGAAGAAGTCTCTGCTTCTGCGCAAGAAGATCCGTATTACCAGGATCGAGTTTAAGAAGATGATTCACATCCTTCAACTGCTGCTGAGTAGAACGAATTTCCGAATTCACAGTCTTTAAGGCCGTGGAGAGTTTGGTTGTATCACCGCCGATTTCAACTGTGATACCCGCTATTCTGTTTGCCATGTATTCTCCACCTCCTTAAGGGCATGAAAAAAGCACCTACATTTCTGTAGATGCTTGTAACTTTATCTTCCGATTTTATGTTCCAACGTTCATCCCGACAAACTTGAATTTATTTTAAGCTATCACGTTTTACCTTCTTAAGCCTTACTATCATTACCATAGGAATTTCTT
>CACZHN010000253.1 GCA_902780985.1 uncultured Lachnospiraceae bacterium
CTGACGCAGGAGGACTTTCGATTTACTATCCTCTTGTTATTCAGGGTTCCAATGAACTTTCGCTTTTCGGTAAAGTATCCGTAAGTCCTTACTATCTGTCTTTCATCGACAGACTGAATAAGACCATAGCTACCGAAGATAGTTATGAAGATTACAGTGATGATCAGTGGTTTGATGATTCCGACGACTGGTACTGGTGGGAAGGGGCTCAAGACGATGATTACTGGGATTATCTGGATGATTACGAGCAGTCGGGTGAAAGCCCTTACATAACATTTTCTCAGGAAGCTGCTATCAACTCCGACGGCCAGTTTGCACTTACCCTTGATCAGGACGGTATCGATAATGCAGCAAGCATAAGCGCTCTGGTATATGAACTTTCCGATGATGAGGAAAATATAATAGAGCTGGGTGAGACGGTTGATATCATAGGTGACTGGGATTCCGGACATTTCACCGATAACTTTGACGGCTACTGGCTGTCGCTTCCGGACGGTCAGAATCTTGCAACTTATATAGTTGAGGAAACAGAGGATTATGTGATCTACACATCACCGATCCTGCTGGATGGGGAAGAGACCAATCTCAGACTCATACAGTATTACAGCGACGGCAGAGTGGAAGTCGAAGGCGTCTGGGACGGAATCGATGAGTGCGGTGCGGCATCCCGTGAGATTATAAAGCTCAGCAACGGTGACGTTATCACTCCGTACTATTATGCATATGCCCTCGAAGGCGAAGATGAGTATGTTTATGAGGGATCGGAGTATACGGTATCGGGAGCATTAGAGATCAATTACGATCTTATGCCGGCGGGAGATTATTTCTACGCATTCTGTATAGACGATATCTACGGTGATTACTACATGACAGACGTTGCATACTTCGTGATCGAAAATGACGGAAGCATATCGTTTGTTGAGAACTAAAAAGAAGGACAGTATATGAAGACTAGAAAAGAAGCACTGGAATACGGGCTGAGTTTTCCGGATACATATCAGGATGCGCCGTTTCATGACGATAACTGGCAGCTGGTACGTTTTAAGGGGAATAAGAAAGCTTTTCTGTGGACATATGAGAGAGACGGTTTTATAAACCTCAATGTGAAGGTGGATCCCGACAGGGCATTCCACTGGAGATATGTTTATGAGTCGGTTATTCCGGGATATCATCAGAATAAGGATCATTGGAATACCATCATCCTTGACGGAAGTATTCCGGACGAAGATGTGAAGGCCATGATTGCCGAGAGCTATGACCTGATCTCGGATTCCCCGACGAAGAGAATCTATGAAGCGGTAAAGAAGATTCCGCTTGGATGTGTTGCGACATACGCACAGGTTGCCGCTGCGGCAGGGGATAGAAAGATGGCCCGTGCCGTAGGAAATGCTCTTCATAAGAATCCGGATCCGATGAGCATCCCATGCCACAGGGTAGTAAATGCCAAGGGCGAACTTGCCGGAGAATATGCTTTCGGCGGCAAGTGGAGACAGGCGGACCGGCTTATGGAAGAGGGTGTCGAAGTAATCGACGGAAGAGTAGATCTCAGCAGATTTCAGTGGGAAGAAAACAAGTAGATACTACTTAAGGAAGCTGTCTATAGCTTCGATATATTCCTCTGTATGGTCTTCCCATATACATGCATGTTTGCTGTCGGGTACGGTCATAATGCTTTTATGATCACAGTTTACATTCTCGTATATTTCTGTACCCATGAAGACAGGTGTTAATTCATCTGCTTCGGAATTTATAACAAGCGTAGGAATTCTGATTTCCTGCGCTTTTTTAATTGCGTCGGCATCTTTGAAAGAAAAGCCCAGCTTATGCTTTGTGATGGCATCTCCGAGCCAGAGCATGTAGTCGGTAGGAATTCCTGTGTTCATTTTTTCAAGCTCTGTGGTGATCATATATTCCGCATTACCGAGAGGGCAGTCGAGTATCAGGAATTCAAGATTGTCTTGTGTATTGTTATAGGCTGCGGCCTCGATAGCGGTAGCGCCGCCGAAGGATGTTCCCCACAGACCGATCTTGATATCGGGATATAATTCCTTTGCATAGTTCATAAGGTCTATTACATCATACTTTTCCCATATACCGTAAGTTGTGCGTTCTGCAGTATTTTCATTGGAACTTCTCTGATCGAAGGTTATGACATCGCAGCCTGTTTCAAGGAAGTGCTTTGCAACAGGATAGTTGGTATATCTGTTTCCGCCCAGACCGTGTATAAGGATGACGAGCTGACTGTGATCCTCTCCGGCAGAGATATACTCTCCGGGAATGTTATGGCCGTCAAAAGTCGATGTGAGATTTACAGCCTGTATCTCATAATGCTCTTTCAGTTCATCCGGACTCATGTTGTAGGTTTTCCAGAATCCTTCCGAAACCTCGCTTGTTTCTTCGGGAGTGCAAAGTTGGGTAGAACCTTCGAAGACCTGAAGACCGATATAGTATGATCCGCCGATAATGAGAACAAGCAGAAGAATGAATATGATGATTACGATTTTAAAAATTTTCTTTTTCATGACGTATCCCTTATTTATTAGAACTTGCCTGCTTTGACCGCCTGCAGTGTTTTCAGACATTCGCTGCACCAGTCCATGATCATCTTGGCTCTTTTTCTTCCGTAGGAGATTGTAAATCCCCAGAACATGGATCTATACGGATCGGAGAGTTCTTCCGAATATTCATCGTTTGCTTTATCGGCAACGGTGAAAGTGTTGTACTTTATCTTATAGTTATCCCGGAGGCTTTCGAAAAAAGCTATATTCTCATCTATGCTTCTTTCACCCATAAAGAATACTTTCATCAGGAGAGGGATTCGTACGCCTTCGGCAGATTCTTCAGCAAGCCATTCAAGAAGTTCGGTCTTTCCCGACTCGGTGATGGAATATACTTTCTTATCCGGCTTTCCGGTCTGCTGTTCCCAGGTGCCGGTGATATATCCCGACTTCTCGAGTGCGGTAAGTTCTCTGTATACCTGGCTCTTCTGAGCATTCCAGAAGTGGTTCAGGGAATCCCTGAAGGTTTCGAGAATCTCATAACCGTTCATATCGTTGTAATTCAGTAATCCCAGAATTCCGTGCTTAAGCATATGTTACCTCCATATAGTCCACATGTGGACTATGTTAATATCAAAAATCTGTTTTGTCAAGAGACTAACAGAACATAGGTATAGCCGGGCCGGAATATAAAATCCCGACCCGGCTATTATATAAATTTCCCACCCCTATTTAAGGTAAAAACTTATGCGCAGATAAGACGTCCGTTCTG
>CACZHN010000254.1 GCA_902780985.1 uncultured Lachnospiraceae bacterium
GCTTACCGTGTATGCCTGAAGAAACCCATCACGGCGATAGAGATGAAGGATGTGATAGCGGAAGCGGGATTCTCCCACGGCGTGATCTACAGATACTATAAGGATCTGGATGAGGTGCTCAGTGATCTGGTCATCAGGATCAATACCGAAAACAGACTGGACGGAAAAGTAGAGAAGATTCTTTCAGATGCGGGAATCGATAACTGGGAGAAGGGAATCAGGGATATCTGCAGCGGAATGGCGGACTATCTTCAGGAAGTGGGATTCGATCTCTTAAAGGTTACGATCTACTGTGATGTTCTGGCCATGAGCGATCCTGAAAGAGTTCTGAGGATTGCCGAAAAGCTGGGAAACGATGTACAGAGCCCGCTACTTTACCTGGTTAACAGACTAAGCGAATATCTGACGGAAGCTGTGAAGAAGAATAAACTGAAACCGGTGAAGAGCATTAAAGAGATCATGGAATTCTTTATCGCATCATATCACGGTATTCAGACAGGATATGTGCTTACGGAGAGCTACAAGGCAGAGCATATAAGAGGAAATTATAAACCTACGGAGATGTTTTCATGCCTGGCAGAGTCCATGATACTTATGATGGGAGGCCGCTGATGTTTTACAATGCGAAAGAATTCGATGTGAAGATAAGTACCGGAAATGTCCACTGTATATCCTTCGGTACGGGAGATAAGCCTCTCGTAATGATACCGGGACTCAGGCTTGCGAATATAGAAGGCGGATCAAAGCCGGTTGCCTGGTTCTACAGGATGTTTGCAAAAGAATATAAGATCTACATGTTCGATCGAAATGATAATATCAAGGATCCCTGCACCATACATGATCTGGCGGAAGATACGGCAGATGCTATGAAGGTTCTGGATATAAGCAATGCATACATTTTCGGAGCATCCCAGGGAGGATCGATAGCACAGGACCTGGCAATTCATCATCCGGAGCTGGTAAGAAAAATGGTTCTCGGAGTTACGCTCAGCAGACCGAATCCGGTTGCGGAAAAGAGTATAAATACATGGGTGGAAATGGTTAATGGGAGAGGCCTTACAGCAGTTGCGGAGGACTATACCTATAAGGGCTTTTCGGAAAGCTATCTGAAGAAGAATAAGATATTTATTCCGCTGTCACTTAAGATTCAGAAGTTTATGGATAAAGACAGATTCGTTACTTTGGCCAAGGCTGTTCTGACCGTTGATACTTATGACAGACTGAATGAGATTAAGTGTCCGGTTCTGGTTCTGGGAGGCGGTCAGGATAAGATCGCTTCAAGAGAGGCTTCGGTCGAGATAGCGGAGAAGCTGGGATGCGAGTATTACATTTACGAGGATCTGGGACACGAAGCATATAGTGAGTCTAAGGATTTTAACAGAAGGATATACGATTTTTTCAAAAAGGAGAATTAATGTATGAATATACATACCTTCGGAGATAAGAATAAAAAGACCATAGTGCTGATACACGGCATGCTTACACCGTGGCAGATGTGGAATGAAGCCATAGAGTTCTTTAAGAAGGACTATTATGTAGTGGTTCCTGAACTGGATGCCCATACTCAGCATGAGGTGAGCCGATATACGTCCGTGGAAGACGAGGCTGCGCAGATCATAAAGTATATAAAGGACAATCTGAACGGCGAAGTATATGCTGTATGCGGGCTTTCCATGGGAGGCCGAATAGCTGCGACGGTTGCCAAAGATAAGTCCCTTAAGATAGAGAATCTCGTATTGGACGGAGCACCTCTTAAGAAGCTGCCGAAAATACTTGTTTCCATCATGAAGAAAAGCTATAAATCGATCATAGAGAAATCAAGGGTGCGTGATCCTAAGGTCCTTGCAAGTTTTAAGAGGGATTTTCTTCCGGAGAAATACCTTCCGGATTACCTTGCATTTGCGGACAAAATGGAAGACGCCTCCATAGATAATATCCTGGACAGCGTCCTCAGTGAATTTGAATATATTAAATATAACAGCAATATGAAAATTCTCTTCATGCACGGCACTAAAGGAAATGAATCGGTATCCGCGAAGTGTGCTGTCAAAATGAAGCAGGTAAATCCTCAGACCGAGATCAAATGTTTTAACGGTTATGCCCATGCACAGCTGGCCTGCTTTGAACAGCAGGACTGGATACGTCACTGTATATCTTTTTTCGAGTAATGTACATAAGCAAAGATGATTCCAACTGCCATAAGGATCATTCCCGGTATGATATATTCGGTCTTAAGAGCCACATCGTTGATAATGTCGGCGCCTTCCGTATAACCGAAAGATGAGATGTACTTAAGGAACTTCGCATCATCGGAGATATTTGCCACGATATTGAGGAAGTACATAAGTGCCGCAACTCCGATGCCGATACCAAGACCGGACTTTCTGAGAAATGCGGATATTCCGAAGCAGATTCCGACAATCTCAAGCTGCATAAGAAGATATGCAACATGAATAAGAATTACGACAGTCCAGTCGACTTCTTCATTTATCGCAATTACGGATCCTGCGGAGCAAATGAATACAACTACGTTAAGAATGAGGATGATGGCGAATACGCTTATCAGCTTCTCTGTTATGACACGGATTCTTGAAACCGGATGTGTCATAAGAAACTCCGCAGTCCTTTCTTTTTCTTCCTTCATGAGTGCGGTGACAGCGGTTATTGCTGCGAAGAATGCACCGCCGATTCCCAGGATATTTCCGGCCTCAACAGCATAGAAACCAAGGAGAGTTCCGAAGTTCAGCTGATCCATTCCGAAGGCCTGAGTGAAGTTTCCCATGGAGGAGAACATTTCACTTACATCAGACATCTGGGACTTCATATCAGGGTACATAAGAACACACATTGCTATAAGAAGTCCGATCGATAAGCTCCAGATTATTATCGAAAGCTTCTGTGATTTAACTTCCTGTTTAAAAATTGTCATTGTTATTCCTTTCTACTCATAGTAATTCATAAATATCTCTTCGAGGCTCGGCTCCGTAACCGACAGATCTTTCAGATCCGCGGATGAGAGGAATCCGAGTATTCTCTTCAGGTCACCGTTGTAGAAGAAGCTTATGCCGCTTCCGGCGGACTCTGTCATGGTTATGCCCGGAATAGCCTTCAGGGCCTGCATATCTATATCACCGTTTACGGTTATCTTCTTGGTTCCTGTCTGTTCCAGATTCTCAACTTTATCCGCAAGTATGATGCGTCCGTCCTTGATAAATGCGGCGC
>CACZHN010000255.1 GCA_902780985.1 uncultured Lachnospiraceae bacterium
GAACATGCAAAGATAGTTAGACCGGCCTATGCTATAGAGTATGACTGCATATCAGCAACAACTCTTAAGCCGTCTCTTGAGTCGAAGGTTGTTGACGGACTCTTCTCTGCAGGACAGATGAACGGCAGCAGCGGTTATGAGGAAGCGGGAGCTCAGGGACTTATAGCAGGTATAAATGCAGCGCGCAAGCTGGCAGATAAGGATCCGGTGGTTCTTTCAAGATCCGACGGATATATCGGAGTTCTTATAGATGACCTTGTTACTAAGGAAACAAGAGAACCATACAGAATGATGACAAGCCGTGCAGAATACAGACTACTGCTCCGTCAGGATAATGCGGATCTTCGTCTTACAGATATCGGCCACGAGGTTGGACTTATAGATGATGAAAGATATGCTAAGTTCTGTAAGAAGCGCGAGATAATAGAGGCTGAGATCGAAAGACTAAATAATACTTTTGTCGGAGCCAACAAAAAACTTCAGGAATTCCTGGAATCAAGAGACTCTATGCCGATTGCTACAAGAGTTACACTTGCAGATGTTTTAAAAAGACCGGAAATGAGTTATAATGATGTAGTGCGTCTTGGAGAGATTGCCGAAGAGGTATATGGAAAGCAGGATGCAGAGGGTGAAGAAGCAGTAAAGACTGTATCTGTTGAAGAGGCTGCAGAAGCTGCAGGGCTTGATGGTCAGGAAATCATAAGACAGATAGAGATACAGATAAAGTACGAAGGATATATTGAGAGACAGAAGTCTCAGGTGGAGCATTTCCGAAAGATGGAACAGAAGAAGATTCCGTCAGATATAAATTATGCCGATGTAAAGAATCTTCGCATCGAGGCCCGCCAGAAGCTGGAAGAGATAAGACCGGTTTCTATCGGACAGGCATCCAGAATATCCGGCGTATCACCGGCAGATATTTCCATGCTGATGATCCATCTCAAAATGTGATATCTGCATAATTAAATAATGATAGGACAGAACACGAATGAACTACATAGTATTTGATCTGGAATGGAACCAGAGCCCGATCGGTCAGGCCGGTGAACATCCCAGAATGCCATTCGAGATCATCGAGATTGGCGCAGTAAAGCTGGACGAGAATTACAGCATTGTGGACGAATTTTCCAGGCTGGTAAAGCCAAGGATCTATACAAAACTTCATAAGATTATCAAGCAGATGCTTTCATATGATGAAAAGGACCTGAAACGTGACGGGGTCCCATTCAAGCAGGCCTGCTCAGAGTTCCTGAAATGGTGCGGGGAGGACTCAGTGTTCTGCACCTGGGGACCATCGGATCTCTACTACCTGCAGAACAATATGGATTTCTACTATATGGATAAGCTGCCGTTCCCGCTTAAGTTCTACAACATCCAACAGATATTCGCGGACAAGTACGATCCGGACGGAAATATCTGGAAGCTGGAGAGAGCGGTGGAACTTATGGGACTCAGTGAAGAGGAACCTTTCCATGCAGCCGTGAACGATGCAAGATATACGGCGAAGGTTCTGGAGGCTGCGGATCTCGGAGACATACTTGATAAATACAGCTTCGATATCTACAGGCATCCGAAGAAGAGAGAGGAAAGGGTTGAAGCCTTCCACGATGGAAGACTTGATGAAATCTCTGAGGAATTTCCTTCTAAGAGAGCAGCAATGGAAGACAAAGAGCTTTCTATGATACGATGCGTAAGATGCGGAAGGAAGACCGGAAAGAAACTGAAATGGTTCCCGGCTACCACAAGCACCGATGTGGCCGTAGGTAAATGTCTCTACCACGGATATATGTCAGGATCCATCAAATGCAAGTCTGTTGGAGACAGTACAGACAATGTATTCATTCTCAAGAAGACAGTTCCTATATCTCGAAAAGAATTTGAAGAGATAAAAGTTAAGGAACGTCAGGTATACGAGAAGAAAAAAGAAAAAGAACGTAAAAAAAGAGCCTAGAGAGGCTCTTTTTTTATGACTCCTGCTTTACGCGGATAAGCTTTTGGAGTAGGCTTTGTTTTTCTTACTACTACAAAGCTTCTTGAAATATCCGAATCAGGAAGTGTGAAGATAGGTGAATCTTCAAGCTTTCCGCCAAGGACCTTTAGTGCATGGGATGCACCTTCCAGTTCTTCCTTAATATCACCGGACTTATATGCTATAAGTAAGCCGCTTTGTCTGACATATGGAAGACAGTACTCTGATAAAACAGGAAGGGATGCAACTGCTCTTGATACTACCAGGTCGAAGCTGTCGCGAAGCTTTGGATCGCGGGCTCCGTCTTCGGCACGGCTGTGCACTGCGGTTATTCCTTCGAGACCAAGTTCGGCGATGACTTCATTTAAGAAGTTTACTCTCTTCTGAAGAGAATCAAGAAGAGTGACCTGAATCTCCGGAAACATGATCTTAAGCGGGATGCCGGGGAAGCCTGCACCGGTACCTACATCGATAAGAGTGCATTTTCCTGAAGCAATCTTTTCTTTAAATAATGGAACGGCACTGTATACTGACAGGCTGTCCACAAAATGCTTTATCAGGAACTCATGCTCCTCAGTAATTGCAGTGAGGTTCATGACTTTATTCTTTTCTACTACCATGTGATAGTAGGTGTCCAGACGGGATTCTGCTTTTTCGTCTGACGGGATATTTAATTTTTCTAAAAATAAGCTAAGATTTTCCATGCGATAATAATAAGATAATCTTAAGTATTTTTCAATAAAAAAGGTTTGACAAAAAACGTAAAAATGGTATCATCTCTTTGTTATACTTAAAGAAATAAAGAAAATTCGTAAATTTGTGAAGGGATAAGAGTTCATGAAGGCAATTAAAGTCGTTGGCTGCATACTTGCAGCACTTCAATTCGTATTATCAGTTTTGTTTGTATATCTCTTATATGTAACAAAACTCATACCATTCAAGTGGATGGTGATCATTGCAGTTGTAATGCTCCTGCTTCCAATTATCATTGTATTGATGATGAAGGGAAAGAAAAGTTCGTATGTCGGTATACTCCTTTCTATTATAATGAGTGGTGTGCTCTGTTATGGAGTTTTCCTTGTAAATTCAACTAATAAGACACTGGATTCAGTTACAGATAACAAGACAGAAGTTGAACAGGTTAATGTTTATGTTAAGAAGGAAGATCCTGCTGATTCCATCAATATGGCAGTTGATTCAGGATATACCTTCGGTGTTGTAAAGAACAGTGATTCTGATAATGTTA
>CACZHN010000256.1 GCA_902780985.1 uncultured Lachnospiraceae bacterium
AGCTGCTTGGAATTCATGCTCCTTAGTTTGTCCATAGTATAACCCCTCCAAAAATATCATATGATTTATTGTAATCTATTTCCCTTTTACGGTCAATCTCTTCTCACGATAAATCACAATATGTAGTATAAAAAATGTAATCCAAGATAAGATCGACACAATTAATCCGAGCTTGATTCCTTCAGGTACGAACTTGAATGTAAGCTCATGTTCGCCCGGTCCCGGCTCTACCCCTAAAAATGCGCCGCCGATCATTTTCGTCTCGATTTTCTTACCGTTATCCTTAACAACCCAGCCCTCATCATAAGGGATTGTTGTCATGAGGATCTGTCCTTCTTCCAGGGAAATGTTTCCCTTAACATAACCGTCTTTGAATTCCGTAACCTTCATTCCCGATGCGGAAAGCTTGCTGTTCAGTTCCTTCAGCATGTCTTCGGATTACCCAGATCGAACATCTGGATATGGCTTCTCTTATCCGACTTCACGTCGTCGTTGATGATAACAGCGATCTTATCGATGCCGTTGCCTCTTACATTTATAAAATATCTTCCTGTGGTTTCGATATCGAAATCCGCGAAGATTGCCATTGGGCCCGAATTGGTGGACTCATAGGTTACAAGTTCTTCGTTGGATGAGCTGACTCCCACGGTACATCCCGAGCCGCCTACCGTATATGCAGGCTTCACGCTGTTGAATATATTTCCCGTTTCGGAGGACATCCAAGCAAATCTGTTCAGATTCTCGGCTACCTGCGGTCCTTTGGATTCCCATCCGTAAAGCGCACGGCTTACGGCATAGCCCAGCGGAAGCGCATCTTCGTTCTCGTAAACTCTGACGCCGTCCTCTCCCTGATAGACCAGCGGAAGTCTCTCGGACTCCGGATAGTAGCTGGTGTCTCTTGCGTAAATGTAACGCACGCCCAGAATATCGTCGGTCATCGGTGTCGCGCCGTTGTAGAGATACTCGTTGGCTCCGGTATAAAATCCCAGTCCGCCCATGGCCGTTACCATGTTTCCTCTTACGGTTGAGCAGAAGGTCGCGATGCTTCGCATGTTGTTATAAGTGCATTCGTCGAGCATGACCACATCCACCATGTCCTCGCGGTAGAATCCGTAGTCCTTATCCTTGGACATTTCGTCCAGGCGTTCCTTTGCCTCTCTCGTGCCGTAAGTGTATTTCAGATGGTGTTCGCCGTCGGCAACGCCGTTCAGTCCCATGCCGATTCCCGCATTTACCATGATCTCCACCATCATCATGATTCCGATGATTATGGTTGTGATCTTGTAGCTTTCCGTCATGTAGATCCTTGCCACAAGCACGATGGTGTAGGCGATCATCATGAGAAATGAAACGGCCAGCACCACGCCCTTCGGCGCATAACTTGACATGCCGGTGAAGTAATAAGCCAGGCACAGCATAACGAGACTGAGTATTCCCGCAGCCGCTGCCTGAAGCATATGCAGCTTCTTCATTCTGGTGATGGCTTCGTAGCCCACAAGGAGCAGGGTGAAAATGAACAGGAACGAGAATCTGTTCGGGATTCCGTACTGGTCATGGAAGCCGTGCCAGATGTAATTCAGCAGCTTGTTGTTAAAGCTTATATATAGGAAGGCAAGCAGAATCATCTTCCTGATCTTTTCGGTAATCTCGATCTTGTCCGAAAGGAGATACAGGAAGAACAGTATTATGGCAAAACTGCCGCAATACAGGTTTACCCCTCCGTCAAATGTCTGGTTGGTTATAGGCTTCGTCAGCATGAACTGAGTCTTCAGGATATCCATGAAGCTGCCGTAGAACTCAAACTTCGGCATGCTGAGTTTGGCCGATGCTGTCTTTGTGATGGCAAGGTATGCAACCAGAAGTGAGAAGCAAGCCATGCCCGCAGCAAGAAGTGACGCTCCCGCGAATCTCAGTCCGTCCGGGATGAGTCCCTTGAAATATGCCTTCACCTGGCCGTCTTCCTTTACATTTCCGTGACGGGATGCAAAGAACCAGAGCACCAGGAATACGCATATGATAAATGATATGTAGTAATTACAGTAAAGACTGTAAAAAAGTGCAACCGTATACAGCCTGAAATCGCGCTTCGTCATCAGTCGCTCGAAGCCGAGGATGATGAGCGGGAATACCATGATGCAGTCCAGCCACATAAGGTTCCAGAAGTATCCTGCCATGTAGTTGTTCAGTGCGTATGCCACGCCGAATCCGGATATGATAAGGCTGTTGTTGATCTTGTTGTTTCTTCTTCTCGAAAGGAAGTAGCTGAAAGCTCCCGCCGAGAAGATGATCTTAATCGCCACCAGAAGTGACATAGCGGCGATGATCCCTCTTCTTGTGAAGAAAATGATGATCAGATTAAGAGGGCTTGCCATGTAGTAAAGCAGCAGGGACTGGAAGTTCTGTCCGCCGCCCACATTCCATGTGTAAGACAGGCTGCCGAAATGTCTCAGCTTGTCCTGATAAACGCTGAAGAACGGCACATACTGGTGCATGCTGTCTATCATGGTAAATGAATTGCTGCCGAAAGGCGCAACCGATGCCACGATCATGAATATCAGCATAAATACAGCGGTTACTCCGGCTGCGATAAGCCATGACCAGTTTCTGTTCCAGAATCCGCGAAGAGACTTGTCCACCGGTTCCGGCTTGTGAGTCTTTGCCGAGTGGGATTTCTTCTCGGAAATGTCATCATCATCGAGCTCGTATTTCTCAGCCTGCGCGGCTTTCGCCATCATCAGCTTTGTTCGGTCTATCCTGGTCTTTTTCGGTTCAGCGAAAACCTGCGGTTTTTCTTCTTTTACAGGCTCCGGTTCAGGCTTTACTTCAAGTTCAGGTTCTGCGACAGGTTCGGGTTCGGAAGTCTTCGGCTTCTCTCCTCCCTCGCCGTACTCAGCAAGTAGCTTGTCCAGCTCATCCATATCTATTCCAAAATCTTTATAATCGTCCATTAAATATACACCTTCACATTATATATCGGCTTGATTCCGCCGTTTCCTATTATAGCATACACTCCTAACCTTTACACCTTAAAATCCCCCGCTTGGGATAGTCCCAAACGGGGGATGGAATTTCTATTCAAAATCCACGTCGGTAATCTTGAATGTATAGGTTGTTTTCTTATCAACCTTGTCATCTCATCTTTGTTATCCTTAAATAAGCTCGTCGGAGCAGATTGGAGGATGTTATGAAATTCAGACCTTGCATAGATATACATGACGGAAAGGTAAAGCAGATTGTAGGCGGTGCTCTCAGCGATGAGGCTTCCGGCAAGACCAACTTCGTTTCTGAAGTTGATGCTTCTTTCTATGCGGAAATGTATCGCGAGCGAGACCTTCGCGGCGGTCATATCATACTTCTCAACAAGGCAGGAACTCCGGAATACGATGCGGATCTGGCCGAAGCAAAGCTGGCCATGGATGCTTTCCCGGGCGGACTTATGATAGGCGGCGGAGTTACAGAGGAAAATGCAAAGAGCTTCCTGGATATGGGCGCCAGCCATGTTATCGTAACTTCCTATGTTTTCAGGGACGGACAGATTGATATGGACCGTCTTCAGAATCTTGTTAAAGCTGTGGGACGCGAGCATCTGGTGCTGGATCTCTCCTGCAGGATCCGTAAAGATGATAATGACGAAAAAAACAGCGGCAGCTACTATATAGTAACCGACCGCTGGCAGAAATATACAGATGTTAAGTTAAGCCATGAGACTCTTGATCTTCTGGCTGAGTACTGCGATGAATATCTGATCCACGCAGTTGATGTTGAGGGAAAGAGAAGCGGTATTGATGCTTCCCTTATCTCCATGCTTGGTTCCTGGGGAAAGATCCCGGTAACCTACGCGGGAGGTGTCAGCTCCCTTGATGATCTGGCGAAGGTTAAATCCCTCGGACAGAACAGGGTGGATGTCACCGTAGGTTCAGCTCTCAGCCTCTTCGGCGGAGACATGGACCTGGACGACATAGTTGCCATGTGTAACTGTCCGTAAAGTTGCATCACGAAACATTTAGTTAACTAATTTTTATACTTCGTTTCGATAGGAACCCCAGTAGGAGCCGATGCGTTCCTTATCCAGATTTTCACCGATAACGATAAAAAGTTCCTGTCCTACAGGGATCGGACGGATAAGCACTTCCGTCTTAGTTGCATTAACTTCAAGCCATCCGGACACTTCGCTGTCCGGATTTATTTTTATGAATCCCTTTATTCTGATTATATTGCCGACATCCGGATCTTCAAAAAGAGAACGGATTGTTTCATCCAGGCTTTCTTTTACCGCAACGACTTTAGGTTTATCACTGTCTACATCCTTCAGTCTTACATGGAAGTAAAACAGCGAATCGAAAGCTTCCTCTTCGTCTAACGGCAGATGTATCATTTCTCCTGATCTGTATCCGCTCTTTGAGAGCATCCTGTAATCTTCTTCGGATACTTCTCCCAGCTTCCAGTTATATATGCGCTTTTCGCTCAGTACGCTTGTACTCCTGAACAGCTGAAGGGACTCATTAATATAAGCGATAAGGCTCGCCTTTTCCTCTTCGGAAACCTCCTCGCCCTTACTGAGAATAACCTTTCCCGCCTTTGCAACCTGGGATGTAAGGAGATATCTTCCGGAAGCGGAAAGGTCTCGGGAGAGGCCCGCTTCTACGATGGCCAGTACATTTCCTATCTCATACCATCTTTCCAGCGGCTCTTCGAATAACATGTCGAAGAATTCATCCACGTCAAAAACTCCCGACGGCTCCAGCAGAACCCTGTCGTAGCCCTGCATTCCCATGGCAATGAGCTTGGTCTTGAGACGGCGTCTTCGACAGTCCGAATCCCCGCCGATCACCATTTCCAGGTGACAGACATCGGCAAGTGCCTCATCCAGCAGAAGTCTGTCCACGTTAATGGCCCCGTGGTCGTTCACCACTACCGCCACTTTTTCGCCGCAGCCCACCAGAAACTTAGCGTAATCTATAAGAAATGTTGTCTTTCCGGATCCGAGAAATCCGGTTATCAAATCTATTTTAATCATGTGATCGTCCTTTTTGCGCATGCATTTTCCTTTGCATTATTCTACTTACATTTCTCATTTTTTGTCAACCGCCCCTGTCCACTTGCAAGGTTAACGAGCGTGTTGTACAATAATATTGGATGGTTTTGTATTCAAAGAAAAGGAGTTTACGCATGATCACTCATGAATCATCGAAAATGGATGAGTCCAATATACCTGAGCAGTACCACCAGCCGGATAAAGAGTTTACGGGCCGTATAGTTCGTAACAAGACCGAACTTGTAACTTATAATACATCTTCTCATGTCAGAATATGGTACAACAATCTGGATATCGGATACTCTCTTCACAGCCATGACGCCGTTGAGGTTATCATCTGCATACAGAATCCTTATGAGATTCACGTAACCGATCATACCTACAACATGAACGAGGGCGATATACTTATCATTCCTCCGCGTCTTCCGCATGAATATGTAAATGATAAGCCGGGAATCCGCTTTATCTATCTTATAGAGATGCCGTATTTCTTCGAGTCTGCGGATTATCAGTCCGTTGAGTCACTGTTTTTCAATGCATTTCTTTGCAATAAAGTTATGTATCCGCGAATCTACGATGAAGTTTACCAGCACTTCATGAATATGAACGATGCTTACTTCAAGAACGAGCCGTTCTGGGAGACCACGGTATTCTCCAACATGTATCAGGTATTTACGCTGATCGGAAAAAATGCTCTTCGCCAGGTAGAGACCGACGAAAGAGGATTTTCTCAGACATACTCCAGAATCACTGCACTTCTGCACTATCTGGATGTTAACTACGCCGAGGATATATCTACTGATCAGGCCGCACTGTTTACGGGATTTTCGAAGTATCACTTCCTGAGACTCTTCAAGCAGCAGACCGGATATACCTTCCACGATTACCTGAATCTGAAGAGGATCAAGATTGCCGAGGAGCTTCTCACCGGCGATATGCAGGTTACGGACATAGCCTTCCGAACCGGCTTCAACAACCTGCCGTCCTTCTGTAGGACCTTCAAGAAATATACGAATTATTCACCTAGCGAATATAAGAAACTCCGCATCTCCGAAGAGATCAAGAAACACGAACATTAGAAAAAAAGGACCCGAACGTCTCTCAGACGTTCGGGTCTTTATAATTAGCTCTTTACACCACCAAGTGCAACACCGGCTATGATATATCTCGATAACAGGA
>CACZHN010000257.1 GCA_902780985.1 uncultured Lachnospiraceae bacterium
ATCTTTCAACAACGGTTTACAAGGCACAGGATTTAACAGCTACATTTGATACTCAGGGTATAGGCTCTTTAAGTAATAATACTGTCACCGTACACATGGGTGAGAATGTTGAATTTGATGAGAAACCGGCGGCTGATGGATATATTTTCAGAGGATGGAGCAAGACAAAGAAGGCTGTAGGCGAATATGATTTCGAGGCGGATGCATTTAATCTCCCTGGTCAGATATATGAGGATACTACACTCTATGCTATGTGGGAGAGAGTATATCACAAGGTTACATTTGATCCTAACGGCGGAGAGGGAACAAAGGAAATCCTCTGCCCGAAGGGAGAGAGCATCAAGCTTCCTGAGAATCCGTTTAAGGCTCCTGTAGGTAAGGAGTTCGATAAGTGGGAAATAGGTAATCCGGGAGATACACTTACACCTACAGGTGATATTACGGTTAAGACAATCTGGAAGGATATTCCTGTCGAGTATACATCCAAGGCATCTGTTGACTGGAAGAGAGGCAGCAAGAGTGCCGCAACAGTTACAGTAAACAGAAACTTCAGTGATGAGAAGACAAGCGAGCTTTTCAAGAACATCGAGCTTGACGGTGCTGTAGTGGATGCTTCAAACTACACAACAGAGAAGGGAAGTCTGATCGTTAACTTCAAGCCTGAATATCTTGAGACACTTTCCGACGGAAAGCACACATTCAAGATCGTTTTCGAGGACGGATCATGCAACGTAACAGTAAACATCATTACTGTTAAGAAGGTTGATTCAAATCCTAAGACAGGCGATATGAGCGCATCAGACGCTATGCTTGCACTTATGCTCCTTGCGGCTGCAGGTGTATCTGTGACAGCAGTTCTTAAGAAGAAGCGTGAAGAAGACTAATTAAATGAATGACCCCCGATTTGATTCGGGGGTCATTTTTACGTTGAATATTAATTTCAGATATTTTCGATCTGCCAGTCCACAGGAGTGAGTCCGTTGGATGACAGGAATTCGTTGCAGCGTTTAAAATGGTTACAGCCGAAGAAACCTCTGTAAGCCGACAGAGGGCTCGGATGAGGTGCCTCCAGTATAAGATGCTTAGGGTTGTCCAGCATGGCCTTCTTGCTCCTTGCAAAGCTTCCCCAGAGCATAAATACCACAGGGGCGTCTTTTTTATTTACTTCCCTGATCACGGCGTCGGTGAAGTTTTCCCAGCCCTTTCCCTGATGTGAGGCTGCGGCGTGAGCACGTACGGTGAGCACTGCATTTAACAGGAGGACTCCCTGTTGGGCCCATTTGACCAGATAACCGTTGTTCGGAATGTAGCAGCCCATTTCATCCTGAAGCTCTTTATAGATGTTCTGAAGCGACGGAGGGATATCCACACCCGGCTTTACGGAGAAGGAGAGGCCATGGGCCTGTCCCGGTTCGTGATACGGATCCTGGCCGATTATAACCACCTTAACGTCTTTATAAGGGGTAAGGTGAAATGCATTGAAGATATCGTCTCCCGGCGGATAGATGGTGTGAGTGCTGTACTCCTGTCCGATGAAGTTAAAAAGATTTCTATAGTATTCCTTGCCGTATTCCGGCGTCAGTTTTTCATCCCAGTCATTTGTGATAGGCGGCATAGCTGTATCTCCTTATATAGTGATATCTGATATTTTACTATATTTTGGATACGGTATGTAAAATTATTTTATGCAATTTCTTAAACAATTGCTTATTTACGAAAATAATAGTACAATGACAAATAGGCTTTTCAGAGCCGTAAGTAACTGTGAAGGATGGAAGCCGATGGCTAAAGACAGAGACGACAATTTAATAGAACAGGAAGAAACCGAGAGTCTTGAGGAGATGAACCGCAGGAACAGAGCCAGATACACTCGTGTGAGGACCGGATTTGTTGTGGTAATCTTCCTTGCCCTTGTAATAGTGGGCGTAATGTTTTACGTGCATATAAGTATGAGGGAGTTTAAGGGCTATAAGGTTCTTCACTCGGCGGAAACTGTATTCGAAGCCAATGCCGAGTATCTTGAGTTCGGCGGAAATCTGCTTAAATACACTCCTGACGGTGTGTCTTACATAAATCCCAACGGAGATGTTGTATGGACCACGGGAGTGGATTTTAAGGTGCCTATAGCAGCCTGCCGCGGTGACTATGCAGTCGTAGCGGACAGAGGCGGCAATAAGGTATGCGTGTTCAACAAAGAAGGAATGGTGAGTGAAAATACCATGCCTTATACTATCTGCAGTGTTGATGTAGGCGTTCAGGGCGCATTTACGGTAATCCTCGAAAGCGATGAGACCAACTATATCAACATGTATGATGCAAACGGAGGAGAGGTCTATACCTTCAGAACCTCCATCGATAAGAGCGGATACCCTCTGGATATAACCATATCCGAGGACGGAATCAAGCTCTTCACCAGCTATTTCAAGCTGGACGGTGTTAATTTCAGAAATAATGCGGCTGCCTACAACTTCGGTGAAGTAGGTCAGAACGCAGGCGCCGACAGAATAGTGGGCGGTTATACATTTGACGATGAAATGATCACAAGGGTGAAGTTTGTCACGAATGATATCGTGGCTGCTTTTTCCGATGCGAAGATCATACTCTATGATTTCAAGGAGAAGCCTTCGGAGAGGGCTGCCATTGAATACGGTTCGGAGATATACAGCATTTTCTATAATAAGAACTATGTGGGCTTCATAAAGAAGAACGACAGTGAGGAAGAAGGTGCGGGATATCTTCTTGAGTGCTACGACCTTTCGGGAAGGGAAATGTTCAGCTACCCGTTTAATATCGAATATGACAATATCTATGCTGCAAACGATGAGATCATCATTACAGGCGGAAATCAGTGCCTTATCATATCCAAGAGCGGAAGGACTAAGTTTACCTACGCGTTTCCTAATATGATAAAGTCTATGATTCCGTCGTCGGGATCCAACGAATATATAATGACCTTCGAAAACAAAACGGAAACTATCAAGCTTAAAGCGGAGGACAACTAGATGTATTATATGCTGTTTTGCTGCGGGGTGATCTTTCTTCTCGCAGTGATCATAGGTTTCAGGAGAGGACTTCTCGGAAGCCTTCTGCGTGTAGTGTCGCTTATCATTGCCGTGGTGGCGACTATGGTGTTTGCACCGATGGTGGTGGATCTGTTGTACGAAAAGACAGATCTGGATGAAAGAATAGAA
>CACZHN010000258.1 GCA_902780985.1 uncultured Lachnospiraceae bacterium
AGGGTGCTTTGGAATTAGAAAAAATAGAAGAAAGCTTAAAAAAGGCTAGAAAGAAAAATAAAGACTTTGCTAAAGAGTGTAAAAAACATTTAGAAGAAATAGATCAGTTGAGACAGAAGATGCTGTTCTGGTTGAGGCGAGTCCTACTGATGATATATATGGGGCTGGAATGGAGAAGAAGAATCTTCTTAATCCGGATGGAACACTTAAAGTTCTTCCACAGAACTGGCATAAGAAGGATTCAACAAAGCAAGCTCAGAATAACCTTGGATTCGTTCTTATGGGAGTAAGGGATCTGTTTAGAGAAATTGCAGGAGATAGATGAAGATGAAGGATGCTAAGAGGGGCTTTGTTCCATCTGATGAAAGAGAGTTTGGGACAGAGGTTATACCTAAGCTCCGAAAAGCTGCGGAAGAGGTGTTGTTCCTTCTGAATCACGGATATCCGGTGAAGGGAGCAACCAGATTCGTAGGAGATCACTATATGTTTTCAGAGCGTCAGCGACTTGCTCTTGCAAGATCTGTATCACCTGAAGAAGAGATTACGTCCAGGAAGAATAGAGAGGTAAGTTCTATTGAAGGAGAGACCATCTATATAGATGGTTTCAATGTGATTATCGGATTGGAGATAGCATATTCTGAGTCAATGCTTTTCAGATGTATGGATGGTACAATCAGAGATCTGGCAGGACTTAGGGGAACTTATAGATTGATTCCTGAGACAGATCTGGCTATTAAAGCATTGTTAAAAACACTGGAATCATTGAAGGCTAAAAAAGCAGTCATCTATCTGGATAAGCCGGTATCCAATTCCGGAAGGCTGAAGCAGAAAATATATGAATATGCAGAGGATATAGATACAGAGATAGAAGTTATTATCATTGATGCAGTTGATTACGAGTTGAAGCATAAACCGCTGATTGCATCGGGAGATGCGATTATTTTGAATGAATGCGATAAGTGGTTCAATCTCGTAAAACGAGTAATCGAGGAGAATATTGGAGATTACGAATATATAGATATATGTCCGGAATGATATGCTTTCTGTTATAATATGAATATATTTTTTGAACGGAGAATTTCAAATGAAGATTTATTGCAAATGCGGAAATGTCTTAACAGACTCGACAGATGATCTTTCATATAAGGGATCCATATTAGCGGATCAGGATATGAATACCTTTTGGGAGATCATAGACAAGCTTGAAAAGCCGCATAAGGGACATATCAGTGCTTTCAGCGAGATCAACGGGATGCTGAGAAGAAATATGTACCAGTGTACGGAATGCGGTAGATTATTTGTTGAAGATCAGGCTAATAATTACAAACTGGTCCGATATGAACCGGAAATTGCCGAGCAGGATGATTCAAAGATAAATAAGAATTTATTGATATCAACCTTCGGTGAAAAGTGGAAAGGTTATCTTATCGCTGACTGGTATGATGATAAGCCGGATTGGGTGGAAAGCCACGGTGTCATAATGCCGGTGATAAATATTGAGCTGGATAATCTCTGTTTTGATGATTTTGAACCGTTTAAAAAACGATTTTTTGAAGTGCTTGAATTCATGAAAGCCCGTGATATAGTCACCTATGCATTACTTAAGATCAACGGCAAGCACACATATCAGTGGCCGGAAAAGTAAAATATCCGTAAGCATTTTTCTTCATTTTCGTGGTTTTTTTGACGGATATATGGTATTCTGTTAGTAAGTGGGTTAAGGAACGTTAAAGACGACTTTTTTTATCAAGGGGTTACGATATTGAAGAGAAAAAAAGTGGCTTTGCTGCTGGGTCAAGGTGACGAAGAGTATCAGCGTGCGTTTACTGAGGGTGTGGTAAGACAGGCATACAAGCAGAACTTTGATGTCTGTGTTTTTTCGATGTTCATTAAGTATCAGAATTCGCGGGAACGTGAAATCGGCGACTCAAATATATACGAACTTATAAACTATAAAGAATTCGATGCCATTATTCTACTTATCGATACAATTCAAACTCCGGGAAAAGCAAAAGATATAGAAGAAAAAATTAAATCAAATTTCAACGGCCCTGTAATATGCGTAGATGCGGATATAGAGGGCTTTTTCTGCTTCTGGACAGACGGATATAATTCGGTTTACAGTCTCATTTCCCATTTGATCGAGGTACACGGATACAGAGATATAGCATTTCTGACGGGTAAGAGGCATCATTATCATTCACAGAGAAGAGTGGATGCCTACAGAGATGCACTGAAAAAGCATCATATAGAAGTTTACGAAGACAGAATTTTATACGGAGATTATTGGTATACCAGTGGTTCGGCTTATGCTGATCAGATGCTGAGAGATAAAGGAAATATGCCTGAAGCGGTAGCATGTGCAAATGATTGTATGGCCATCGGACTTGCGGATTCCCTTACCAGAGGCGGTATAAAGATTCCGGAAGATATAGCGGTTACGGGATACGGTGCCACAGAGGAGGGACTTACAAGTCCGAGTCCTCTTACTTCGGCTAATATTCCGTCCAGATATTACGGCAGTTATTCTGTGAAATGCGCTGCGGCACTTCTGAAGGGTAAGAATCCTCCGGAGCTTGCTGTAAGACCTGAGCTTTTTATAGGATGCAGCTGCGGCTGTAATGAAGATGATGTGAATCTGAAGTCAAAGAAGCTTATAAGAGATGAGTGGACCACCAACACCTCCGATGACGGCCTTTACAGCATACATAACTTTATGCTGGATGACCTGATGCTTCAGACAAATCTTGAATCCTTTATAAATACCGTATATTCACATATTTATCAGATAAAGAACCTGAAGAATTTCCATCTCTGCCTCAATAAGCAGTGGATGGTAAGGGACAACATGAATCAGGTTAACATGCCTACCCACGGATATTCCGATATGATAGTCCATGCCATCGATTACTCGGCAAATATGCCTTCAAGAAACAAGGTAGGACTTTACGAGATGTTTTCCGTATCGGAAATGCTTCCGAACATAGGCGCAACTCCGGAGCCCGAGTGTTATATCTTCACCCCGCTGGCGGTGGAAGAGAAGTGCTTCGGATATTCGGTAATAACCTTTGAGGAAGGAGTCTACGGTTATCCGGAACTCTACAGACTCTGGTCCGGGGCGCTGGCAAAGGGTATGGAATTCCTGAGAAGAGAGATCCTTTTCGATATGCTCCAGAACAGAGGATCCGTAG
>CACZHN010000259.1 GCA_902780985.1 uncultured Lachnospiraceae bacterium
GGTTGAGACTATCAACAAGCTCACAAGAGTATCAAGACAGCTCCTCCAGGAACTCGGAAGAGAGCCGAGCCCTGAAGAGATCGCAGAAGAGATGGATATGCCTGTAGACAGAGTTCGTGAGATCCAGAAGATATCTCAGGAGCCTGTATCACTTGAGACACCTATCGGTGAAGAGGAAGACAGCCACCTTGGAGATTTTCTTCCGGATGACGAGGTTCCTGCACCATCAGAGGCTGCTGCATCAGCTATCCTTAAGGAGCAGATTGCAGAGGTTCTCGATACACTTACAGACAGAGAGCAGAAGGTTCTCAGACTCAGATTCGGTCTTGATGACGGACGTTCAAGAACACTTGAAGAAGTAGGTAAGGAATTCAACGTTACAAGAGAGCGTATCAGACAGATTGAGGCAAAGGCACTCAGAAAGCTGAGACACCCAAGCCGTTCAAGAAAGCTCAGAGAGTTCTTGGAATAACATATATATATTTTAGATTATTAAAAAATTATCGGAGGAATTGATAGTTGGCAGGTTTGTCGGAAAGAATGATAGCTGTTGCCGGAATGGTGACACCGGGAAAGCGTGTAGCGGATATTGGATGCGATCATGCTTATACTGCCATATATCTTGCCGAGAAGGGCATTGCTTCGAAAGTATATGCTATGGATGTTGCTGCCGGTCCCTTAGAGATCGGCAGTCGTAATGTCCGGGAGGCGGGGCTTGAAGATAAAATAGAACTTC
This sequence comes from uncultured Lachnospiraceae bacterium, assembly GCA_902780985.1. The sequence continues at coordinate 737 of CACZHN010000259.1, forward strand.
GTCTGTCGGACGGTTTCAGTGCGCTTCTTCCGGGAGAAACGGATGCCGCGGTCATAGCGGGAATGGGAGGAAGTCTCATTCTGTCCATTCTGGAAGGCGGACGGGATATCATTACACCGGGCTACGAACTGGTGCTGTCTCCTCAGTCGGATCAGCCGATGGTGAGACGGTTTTTAAGAAATAATAAATATAATATTAAACAAGAAATAATGATAGAAGATCAGAAAAAACTATATAATATAATTCGGGTAGTTTATGCGGGAGATTCCGAATTTGAAGAGGAAACTTCCGACATGACGGACATTTACGATGAATACGGAAAATACATGCTTGAGCATCCTTCCGAATTATTTAAAGAATTTCTGAATTCGGAGATAAAGAAGAAAAAGGCTCTTGTGGACAAGCTTACGGAATGTGGGGGAGACAAAGCATCCGAGAGGTTGGAGATAATTAAGAGTGAACTCAGTCTGGCGGAAAAAGCCGCAGACTACATTTTGGGGGTGACTTATGGCAAAGGACAAAATGATTGAAATTGATGTCAGTATGCCTGACGGAAGCAAGAAGCATCTTACCGAATCAGCGGGAATATCCATCGGTGAGATCGCGGATAAGGTGTTTAAGGGAGACAGCAGAGAGTATGTTGCTGCGAGATCTTCCGGAAAGCTCAGAGAGCTTACGAGAAAACTCAGTTCCTCCTGTGAGGTTGAGTTTATCACACCGCACTCCGTAATAGGTTTTGATATGTATAAGAGAAGCCTTATCCTTCTTATGCTCAGTGCTATTGACAATGTAGTTGAAAAGAAAGAGGGAGAGTATCTTGTTGATGTGATGTATTCACTCGGCAAGGGCTTTTTCTGTGTAATAAACAATAATGTAGACGGCGGCAAAGTTGAGATCACGGACGAGATCCTGAACGATATAAAGAAGGAAATGAATCGCCTGATCGAAGCCGATCTTAAAATTGAAAAGAAGAGTTACAGTACGGAAGATACCATAGCGCATTTTGCGTCAAGAGGCATGGTGGATAAGGCGGAGCTGTTCAAATACAGAAGAACGTCGAAGACCAACATGTATGTGCTTGACGGCTATGCTGATTATTTCTACGGTTACATGCTTCCTTCCACGGGATATATCAAGGGATTCGACCTTGTACGTTATGCGGACGGATTCGTTCTCGTTATCCCGGACAGAAATACGCTTCAGTGTGCACCTTACGTAGCTCCGGAAAAGCTTTATAACGTGCTGAGAAAGTCTGAAGACTGGGGAAGCGCACTGGGCATAACAAATGTAGGACGACTGAACAGTGTTATAGCTCAGGGCGGCATGAATAACCTTATGCTGGTTCAGGAAGCTCTCATGGAGAAGCAGATTGCGGAGATAGCTGACAAGATCAAAGAAGGCGGAAAGCAGATAGTACTTATCGCAGGACCGTCATCTTCGGGAAAGACTACATTTTCCAACAGATTAAGTATCCAGCTGCAGGCACACGGACTTCATCCGCATCCTATCGCTATGGATAACTTCTTCAAAGAGAGAGAGGAAACACCGAAGGACGAGAACGGAAAGTACGATTTTGAGTGCCTGGAAGCCATGGATCTGAAACTCTTTAATGAAAGCATGTCAGCGCTTCTGAGAGGAGAAGAGGTTGACATGCCTACTTTTGATTTCCTGGTGGGAAAGAAGATGTTTTCGGGAAATAAGCTGAAGATAGAGAAGTCTGACGTTCTTGTGGTGGAAGGAATTCACGCACTGAATCCGGAAAGCACCGTAAGTCTACCGGCTGAAGCTTGTTACAAGATATATATAAGTGCTCTCACTCAGCTGAATATCGATGAGCACAACAGAATATCCACCACGGATACAAGGCTTCTCAGAAGAATTGTCCGGGATGCGAGAACAAGAGGAAATGATGCCCAGAGGACCATCAGTATGTGGCCTTCGGTACGCGCGGGTGAAGAGAAGAACATCTTCCCGTTTCAGGAAGAAGCGGACACTATGATAAACTCCGCACTGATCTATGAGCTCAGTGCCATAAAGCAGTTTGTTGAGCCGCTGCTGTTCTCGGTACCTCAGGATTCGGAAGAATATTATGAGGCAAAGAGACTTCTTAAATTCCTTGATTATTTTCTTGGGATTGATGTTCAGATGGTACCTATCAATTCCCTGCTCAGGGAGTTTATAGGAGGAGGCTGTTTTAAGGTTTAAAGTTTAAAGTGGGTTTTTGCGGGAAATGCAAATAAAAAAAGAGCAGAGCTGTAAGCCGGGTTATGTCGGGGGTAATCATCTATCTAGGGACTGTGTTACCACAGAACTCAAGCGACCTACCATGAGCGTGACACCATGCGGCATCTGACGGGCAGCCAATGATTCA
>CACZHN010000260.1 GCA_902780985.1 uncultured Lachnospiraceae bacterium
CTATATCGTATCCGTACTCGTCAAAAAGAAACTTTTGTCCGTAGTTTCCCGGAGTTACGACAGCAACTGTCGCTCCCTCTTCTTTAAGTTGCCTAAGCTCCACATAGATTGTATCCAGGATTGCCTTTGTACTCATAGGTTCTACGATTCCGGTAGTACCGATGATGGAGATACCGCCTTCGATACCGAGTCTTGGGTTAAATGTTTTCTCGGCAATCTTCTCACCATCGGGAACAGACACTGTCAGTTCAAATGAATCCTCTGAGTCAAAGAGTTCCATCACTTCCCGGACTTCTTTTTCCATCATCTGTCTGGGAACTGAATTTATGGCAGCATTTCCTACTTTCTGATCAAGGCCCGGTCTGGTTACAACACCAACTCCTTTGCCGCCTTTTATCTCAACACGCTGTTTCCCATCGGGAATAAGTCTTGTTTTAACATATATCAGGATCCCATTGGTTATATCCGGATCGTCTCCGGAATACTTACGGACTGCGCAGTTTACAAAATCCTCCCCTCCGGTTATATCCAGAAGTTCGGCTTTATACGGAATACCGGCTGGAGTTTCTATCTCTATACTCTCTTTAGTTCTTCCGCTCAGCAGCATATATGCTCCGGCCTTTGCCGCCGCCGCACTGCAGCTTCCTGTTGTAAATCCTTTCTTTAAACTTTCTTCCATTATCCTTCTCTACCGATCACACTGATATAAAACTGCATTGAAGATTGCAGCTGCCACATTACTTCCGCCTTTTCGGCCTTTATTAACAATATAATCAAGATCACTGTCCAGAACCAGTTCTTTCGCTGCTTCCACATTTACAAATCCCACCGGAACACCGATGATAAATGCGGGTCTGTATCCGTTTTTAGATGAAGCCTCCATCAGGGATATGAGGGCTGTCGGAGCATTTCCCACCACATAGATTACGGGCTTCGGAATCTTCATAGCCCTTTCCATGCTGACATAGGCTCTTGTAAGCTCACGCTCTTTAGCTTCTTTAGCCACATCTTCATCCGCCATGTAGCAATGAACTTCGCCTCCGAATTTTGCGAGACGTTTCTTATTGATTCCGGTTAGTGCCATGTTGGTATCCGTCACAACATCGGCACCGCTCATGATGAGTCCTATCAGAACATCCACGGCTCCGGTACTGAATTTTAATGTCTCTACATATTCAAAATCCGCTGTGGTATGAATACATCTCTTAATAACCGGTGCTTCTTTTTCGGGAAGTGTAATCCCGCTATCCTCCAGAATGCCGCCGATAATCTCAAAGCTTTTTTCTTCGATAACCGTAGCATTCATCCATTCGGTTTTAATGTTTTTATTTTCCGTATATTCATGAGTCTCACCGGTTACAATATCCGTAAGTTTCTGAATAAGTAAAAGGTTAGACTTATGATCCTTTAGTCCGATCCGATAATAACCGGATTCTTCAAAGTCCCGGATAAGGATTCCGTCATCAATAAGGAGGTCTTTGAGACCCGGTCTTCCCGTAAAATAGATATAGCAGGAATCACTGTCAAAAACATTAAATCCCAGCTTTCGAAGCTCATCGGTAAGAAATACTCTTTCTTCCCGGATACGCCTGATGACAGATTCCATATAAGCCTTATCTTCGGACTTTTTGATTCCTGCCTCCATAATATACTCTGCGGGGATTGAAAGATTCCATTCCGGAAGCAGGTTTTGCACTCCGGTTATCACATTGCTGTCAGCGACCATATATCCCATACGGATTCCCGGCAATGCCAGAAACTTGGTAAATGACGTGATAAATACCAATTTCGGATATCTTTTTAGCAGTTCGCTCTTTGATATGCTTCTGCTTTCCATGGATTTCTCCGAAAGAAGCAGAAAGCTTTCATCTATTATCACCCAGGTATCTTCTTTTTCTGCCTTTTCCAGAAATCCTTCCAATACTTCATTGGAAATATTCTTCCCGCTTGGATTCCATGGATCGGTCAGAAATATCAGGTCAGGTTTTTCTTTCCAAATGTTATCGATATCCTTAAGAGTCGGAATAAATCCATCCTCTTCTTTCAGACTGTATCTGATCACTTCGCAATCTTCTGATCCAAGTACATATTCATAACCGCTGTAGCAAGGCTCCGGAAGAAGTGCTTTTTTAGTACTTATATACTTCACTGTGCCAAGAAGAAGTTCGGATGCTCCGTTTCCTGCAAGAACATTTGCTTCGGATACACCGTCCTTCCCGGCTAAACAAGATTTGATATTTCGCTGCATTATATCCGGATACTTACCGGAGTCCTTAAGTCCTCTTATTCCCGCCGCAGTTATCTCATCGGCAGGCGGAAAAGGATTCAGACTTACCGAAAAATCATATTTTATATTTTTTCCAAATGTATCTCCGCCGTGACTCATTTAACAGTCCAGCCCCCTGTAACATATATAATGATAATAGATATTATAATGAATAAAACAGCTGCTACATCTTCCGTAGCAAACATAAGGCGGTTAACCTTACGAATGTCTTCTGCATCCGTCTTTTTTATCTCATCGCCGATAATCGGCTTCTCAACGACTTTTCCTCCATAGGTACTGCTTCCGCCCAGCGCGAGGCCCAGAACTCCGGCTGATACGCTTTCTGTCTGAGCACTGTTAGGACTCTTATGAGACAGCCTGTCACGTTTCCATATCCTGGCGCCTTGCTTTGCATCATAAGCTTTAGTAAACAGCTGTAAGATTCCGGCTGCAGTGATCATATAAAGTGCACTGATCCTCGATGGGAGAAAATTGGCCGCATCATCTATTCTGGCAGCCGCTTTCCCAAAGTATTCATATTTTTCATTATGATAACCAAGCATAGAGTCCATGGTATTAATAGACTTATACAAAGCTCAGAGGATCGGACCACCGGCTATCATATAGAGAAGCGGAGCTATAACTCCGTCGGAAGTATTCTCTGCCACCGTTTCCACTGCGGCCTTTGCAATCTTTTCTTCGTCCAGATTTGCCGTATCGCGTCCTACTATCATGGAAAGATTCTTTCTTGCTCCCGCTATATCGGAAGCCTTTAAAGAACCGTAAACCTTCATACTTTCATCGCAGAGATTCTTCGCTGCAAGAAAATAGTATGACAG
>CACZHN010000261.1 GCA_902780985.1 uncultured Lachnospiraceae bacterium
AAAAAAATAGTAGAAGTATTAAGGAGAGTAGCAAAAAATGATTGATCAGTTTGAGAGAAAAGCAACCGATGTATTTGTTAAGTTAGCAGATATGTATCTGGACGAAGAGCTGGTAGTTGACAATGCACTTGGTGAAAAAATCCTCGGTAAAGCCGTAATAAACAGAGTTCTGAACATAGTATACAGGAACTTAAAGAAGAATGCGGGATTCTGGGATTTTGAAGCTGCATACAATGCTCTGTATAAAATGAATATAGAGATTGCCAAGAAATGCAAGGATAATATCGAAGCCATTTGTAAGATTATGGAGGAAGCTGATTTTCCGTATGCATTGTTAAAGGGAGCATATCTTCTGACTAATCTCTATGAAGAGGGAGACAGAACTTCAAATGATGTGGATATTCTTGTAAGTGAACAGGATGTCGGAAAGTGTAAGGATTTACTTAACAAGCACGGATTTATCCAGGGCTGGTTAGATGATGACGGTAATATCATAAAGGCTAAAAGAATAGACATCATCATGTCCAAGATGAATTACGGTGAGACGATTCCTTTTATAAAGGAAACCCCAAACGGATTTATAACAGCGGATGTTAATTTCTCATTCGATTATAAGCCAATGGAAGACGATTCGGTACTTAGAGAGATGCTTACAAGAACAATTCGTATCCCATACAGAGATACCGTATTACAGACATTGGAAGAAGCTGATTTTATCATTCACTTATGCTTACATTTATACAAGGAAGCAACAACATCAGAGTGGGCATTCAGAAGAAAGGATTTAAATCTGTACAAGTTCAATGACCTCTATATGATCCTGAAGAATAAGGGAAGTGAAGAATTATTTAAAACCCTTACCGAGAGAGTGATCAAAGACGGTGCTGAAAAAGAGTGTTATTACTCATTCCTGAATGCAGCATACATTTTCGAAAAGATAAATGATGTCGAAGGCTTTAAGACTATGCTTGATGCAATAAAGCCTGCAGATACAACTTACTTAAAGCAGATCATAAGTCCGGTAGATAATATCATATATGAATATGATATGGAGTTCAGAGACTGGTTAGCTTGTCCGGACAGAAAAACATATTTACTGGAAAAATACAATAAGGAGAATGGATAATGAAAGAGAATATTAAGAAGATTATTTGTGATGTACTTGGAAGAGAAATAGATATTGATGATACAGTGGATATCAGAACTTACGGAATGGACTCAATGCTTAAGGTGCAGCTTGTTATAGGTATTGAAGATTTATATGACATTGAGTTCGCTGAAGAAGATCTGGATCAGAATAAATTCAAATGTGTAAATGACATTTGTGATATAGTTGCAAATTACGTTTAAAGTTTGATGAGGGTATTATGGGGATACTTTGGGAAAACATAGGAAAAGCCTTACAGGATTTTAGTGGTTCTTCTATTGAAGAATACGGGATGACATGTATTTCGTATATGGATCTCTATAATGAAATAGAAGAAATGGCTCATAGGAAGGAAGATTGCAATCTATCCGGAGCTAAATGCGCGGTTTTATGTGACAGATCAATAGAGGCTCTTAAGTTACTGCTGTTTTGCTGGAGAATGGATATGGTTGCGGTTCCCATGTCATTTCACTACGGAGAAGACAATATTCGCGGAATATTGGAATCAACAAAGCCTGACATTATATTAAGCGACAGAGAGAATATAGACTTTGCTGATATTCCGGTGTATACATGGGAAAATCTTCCTGAAGCCGTTTTCGATATAACTGCGGATGAACAGTTAAAAGACATCGAAGTATTGATGTGTACTTCGGGAACTACCGGTAAACCGAAAGCAAGTATGCTTACAGGCTTTGCGGCGGCGGGCAACGCAAAAATGATCGTAGATTATTTTTCGCTTACCCAAGATGACAAGATTCTGATCGGAAGACCACTTTATCATTGTGGCGTATTGATCGGCGAAGTTATAGTTTCTCTGCTGCAGGGAGTTAATATAATGTTTTATTCGGCAAAATTCAATCCGTTGATGATCGGTAAGATTCTTGACAAAGAAGGAATAACGGTCATGTGCGGCACACCGACACTCCTAAAAGCTGTTGCCGAATTCTTCATTCATAAAAGAAAAACTTGCGGTTTGAAAACTGTTGCCGTATACGGAGAAACGCTCCTGCCCGAATACGTAAAAACCATGAAGACAGCATTTGAACATACCAGAATTTTCAGTGGTTACGGACTTACGGAATCGGGAACCAGAGTGACGTACTTGGATAATGAACTTGCAGGTGAAAAGAGCGGTTCTGTCGGAAAAGTGTTAAAAGGTATCGAAATCAGAATTGTCGGAGATAACGGTGATTGTAATCTGTTTGAAACCGGTAAAGTTGTTATCAAAACCCCTACGGTTATGAAAGGATATTATAACAATGCCGCCGAAACCGAAAAGAAGCTGAAGGACTCCTGGCTTGATACGGGTGATCTGGGATATCTGGATGAAGATGGATATCTCTATATCGCAGGCAGAAGTGATGACATGATAGTCAAGTCGGGTCTTAATGTTTATCCGCAGGAAGTCGAGAACAAGTTACTCAAAGTACCCGAAGTGGAAGAAGCAATGGTATACGGAGAATTGGTTAATGATGTAGTACAGATATGTGCTGATGTTGTGATCGATGAGAATTATCAACAGTGTGATTCACAGTATATCATGAACTGTGCTGCGGAAATTCTTCCGCCCCATTTGATGCCTTACAGGCTGAATATTGTGGAGCAGCTTCCGAAGAACGGATCCGGAAAGAAGCTCCGTCCGAGAATAAAACGACAGATGAAGAGTTAATGATTGCATAGACTGGAGAAAGTATATGACCGAAAAAGTTATATCATGTATCGAAGAAGCATTAGGAAGAGAGATTTCCGACGACGCCAAGAACAGTACGGTTACTTTATATCAAGCCGGTGTTACTTCATATGAATTGGTTGAAATCATAGTTAAATTTGAAGAAACATTTGAAACTGATATGGATGATGTTCTGGATAAAGTAAATAACTTAACGATAAATGATTTTAAGAACATTTTGGAGAAGGTGTTGTGAGGA
>CACZHN010000262.1 GCA_902780985.1 uncultured Lachnospiraceae bacterium
GAGTATCGCTTCTATCCTTACCAGAAGGTCACTGTTTTCAAAAGGCTTTACTATATAGTCGTCTGCGCCTTCTCTCATCATGGAGACTCTTGTATCAAGGGCATCAAGTGCGGATACACAGAGTATTCCGGCATTTGTTTTTCCTTTCAGATTCTTAAGAACCTCGTCGCCCTGCATTCCCGGAAGCATGATATCAAGGATGATAAGATCAAAATCTTCCTTTTCTGTAAGAAGAAGCGCTTCGGTTCCCGAATAAGCGGATACGGTTTCATAACCGCTCTTCGTCAGAAGTTCCGTTTCCATCTGCTGTATTTCTATATTGTCTTCAACTATAAGTATTCTGTTCATAAAAGCACTTCCTAATTTTTGTTTTTAAGTATTTCCATTATTTTATCATAATTCTCGGGAACATGCGGGAATACACAATCCTTGCAGTTTTTTACGGGACCTTTGGCGGATTCTGTTATCTTATAATTACCCGGACAATCCATATTATATAACGGACAGAAGCAGAAAAGGCAGTTTATGTCTATACTGCATTTATGACATGGATAATACTGACAGTCTTTATTTGCGAAAAATCTGGAACTGTTTTGAACTTCACTCATTACGCTTCCCCCTTCATGACCCTTATAAATTCATCTACAAACTCCGAACTTGAATTATAATATAAATGCGGGAATCCCATCACTCTGTTTTTATCTATCTTCATGGCAGAATATTTCTTTCCGGTAGATGTTTTTTCAAGAAGGGCATCTTCACCGTTATCCGTACTGTCAAAATAGTGGAATTCATGCCCTTTCATACCGGCTAAGCCCTTGAAAGATTCACATTCGCATATATTAAAATATCCGAATCGCACTAAGTGATCGGTATATTCCGCCTTCGCATCCAGAACACCGGCCATGCTGTACTCTTCTCCGGTCTGGGTTTTAATGGTCTTATGAAGATACATGAACCCTCCGCATTCGGCTATGCATGGGAGGCCTTTATCCAGCGCACTCTTTATGGATTCCAGCATGGAGATGTTTTCGCTTAATTCCTTAGCATACTGTTCGGGATATCCCCCTCCCAGCAGGAGTCCCGAAACACCGTCGGGAATTTTCTCATCCTTCAGAGGTGAGAAGTAAATCATCTTAACGCCTCGTTTTTCAAAGGCTTCGATATTTTCTTTATAATAAAAGCAAAATGCTTCGTCTTTTGCTACTGCAAGAGATATAACGGAATCTGACGACATCGATTCGCCATGATCTGACGAATAATCCTGTAAATCCAAATCGCTGCTGCTTTCCATCAGATTCAGTATAGCATTTACATCGGTATACTTTTCTATCATATCAGCCATAAGATTAATCTGTTCCTGCAGTCCCTGAATTTCATTTGGAAGACTGAGACCAAGATATCTGTTGCTTATGCCTATCTCATCATTCTTCGGAAGAAATCCCAGTATATCAGCATTATAACCGGCCGAACGTAATTCGGTTTCAAGTACCTGTTTTAATCGATGATAATATCCTTCGCTTATCATATTAAGGATTATGCCCTGTATCCTGTTATGTCTGTCATCGGCAAGGATACCCTTTATAACTGATATTAATGTCCGTCCCGCACCGCGGGCATTTACCAGAAGAATTATATTGGTGTCGGAATTAACTGAAACCTCATAGGATGAATATTTATCGGAATCCGCACTTATTCCGTCATAGATTCCCATGACTCCTTCGATGACTCCGCAGTCTCCATCTGCAGCTCGGTTATATATAAGATTCTTTATCCCCGTTTCATCCAGAAAGTATGGATCCAGATTAGTGCTTGGCACACCCAGTACCTTTTCATGGAACATAGGATCGATATAATCCGGTCCGCACTTAAATGAAACCGGCTTTAATCCCCGGTTTTTCAGCAGCTGAAGTAAGCCGCAGGTAAATGTAGTCTTTCCGCAGCCGCTTCTTTCTGCAGCTATCATTACTCTCGGAAAATATAATTTACTTTTACAAGTTTTACTGTTCATATATTGTCCTACAACTCAAATGAATAGATCATCACAGGATTCTCTGAACGGAACATATGGTAATCACCGACTTCAGTCAGATTACTTACGCCTATCTGAACCGCTCTGCGATTCTTTGGATTTAACTTTTCCAAGACTCTTTCGGTCTCCTGTATGGTTTCGATGGTAACCGCATTTACTACAAAGCGAATTCCGGTACCCGTTTTTGAGATAATACCGATTATCTCCTCCAGTTCGCCGCTGCTTCCTCCGATAAATACCGCATCAGGTTTGGATTTACCCTCCATCACGTCGGATATCTTATTACGTAGAACTTCGGAAGCATCACCTTCGATAACCCGGACATTATCTGTATGATGGTTAGCTATGTTCTGTCTTAGGATTTCCGCTCTTTCGGATTTCTTTTCAATCGTCACAACTCTTACGGAAGGATGAAGACTTCCTATCTCAATAGATACGGAACCGGTTCCTCCGCCGATATCAAATACCAGATCGCCCTCTCTCAGTTCAAGACGTCTGATGCTTTCATGACGAATTACCTCTTTGGTAATAGGGGTATTGTCACGGATAAAGTCATCGTCTTTAAAATACGGAATAAGCGGTTTTTTCTCATGACTTGCATTACGGATAAAGCCGATAATACTTCCGCTTTTTTCTAAATTTTCAGCCTCATCGGGAGAAATCGTAACTAATTCTTCATCTTCTGATGACAGATTAATTCCGAGTGTGAGATGTCCTTCGATTCCCCGATCCTTCATTCCCTTTGCCAGGCTCTTCACATCCTGCATACCGGAAAAGAGGACAAAGGCTTTCTCCCTGTATTTTATATTCCATAGTATCTCATTCAGATTTTCCTTACTGAATCTTCCGTGAAGACTGTAGATACCGGCATCCTCATAGCTTTCACCCAGCTTTGATGCAAGGTATGAAACACTTGATATTCCCGGAAGAACGGAAACTTTAAGATCAGATTTCTTTAAAGAGGTTTCCATATCCCTTATAAAGGATTTCGAACCGCTGTAGAATCC
>CACZHN010000263.1 GCA_902780985.1 uncultured Lachnospiraceae bacterium
TCCGTTAATAACAACAGGTATATCAATTTTTGACTGTGCCATTCTTCCACCCCTCATCATGCTTTCGGCTCAGGTATGCCGAAATGTCTATATGTCTGCGATGTAACTGTTCTTCCCTTCGGAGTTCTGTTGATAAATCCGTTCTTTATAAGATACGGCTCGTAAACATCTTCTATCGTTCCCGTATCTTCTCCGACGGATGCCGCCAGGACCTCAAGTCCCACAGGGCCTCCGTTATAGTTCTTGATGATGGTCATAAGAAGATTTCTGTCCGTATCATCAAGTCCGAAGGAATCCACATCAAGCTTATTTAATGCGCTTACTGCTACATTATAATCAATTTTTCCTTTATGTTCAACCTCTGCGAAATCTCTTACTCGCTTGAGAAGTCGGTTTGCGAGTCTCGGTGTACCTCGTGATCTCTTGGCAATTTCCAAAGCCCCTTCATCATCGATCTCGATACCGATAACAGCTGCCGATCTCATAACGATCATCATGAGTTCGCTTACGTTATAAAACTCAAGTCTGCTTACCACTCCGAAACGGTCTCTGAGCGGTGCCGAAAGCATTCCGGCTCTTGTTGTGGCACCTATAAGAGTAAATTTCGGAAGGTCAAGTCTTATGGATCTTGCACTCTCTGCCTTTCCGATAACTACATCTATCGCATAGTCTTCCATGGCAGGATAAAGAACCTCTTCAACCTGACGGTTAAGTCTGTGTATCTCATCTATAAAAAGTACATCGTTCTCAGACAGGTTATTAAGAATAGCTGCTATCTCTCCCGGTTTCTCAATAGCCGGTCCTGATGTAACCTTGATATTTACTCCCATCTCCTCTGCAACTATTCCTGCAAGAGTTGTCTTTCCGAGTCCCGGAGGTCCGTACAGCAGTACGTGATCCAGAGGTTCATGTCTCTTCTTTGCCGCTTCTATAAATACCTTAAGGTTCTTCTTAACCTTTTCCTGACCGATATATTCATTCAGGCTGGTAGGTCGGAGATTCTTCTCCATCAGCTCATCTTCAATTGTAGCTTCTGTCTGAATAATTCTTTTCGCCATTAATCTCAGCCTCTCATAACCTTCAGTGCGGCCTTAAGCAGTTCGCCGCTTTCCATCTGCTCGGCACCGTTTACTTTTCTGACAGCCTTAAGTGCTTCCGAACGGGAGAATCCCAGTGCCTCAAGAGCTTCCGCTGCTTCCGCCACGGTATCCGGAGCCTGCTCGTCAAATACAGTCTCCCCAAACAGCATCTCGCCTGTATAAGTAAGTTTATCCTTAAGTTCTATAATGATCTTCTGTGCAGTCTTGCTTCCGATTCCCGGTGACTTACTGATGGACTTAACATCATTTGCCATAACAGCATCCGTAAGTTCCGTAAGGTTCAGAGTATTCATAACCGCAAGGGCTCCCTTTGGACCCACGCCGTTTACACCGATCAGATGTCTGAAGGTGCTGCGTTCAATCTTGGTCAGGAATCCGTAAAGAACTCTGTCATTCTCGGTTACCTGCAAATGCGTGAGCAGCTTTACCTCTTCTCCCTCCGGTGGAAGTTTTGCAAGAGTTTCGTTATTCACCCTGATCTCGAAGCCGATGCCCATGACATCCACAACTACCAGGCCCTCTTCCTTATCTGCAATTATACCTTTTATGTATGAAATCATATATCAATCCTTATATTCATTACAACGAAAAAAGTGCCACAATAATGTGGCACTAAATTCTGATTTTAGAGGAACTCGAAATCATCTGCTCCTTCTTCTTCGCCGTCTCCGATCATGACCTTGTTAGGCTTTCTGTTATCTTCAATCTCACCAACGAAAACCTCATCATCATCGCCACCAAATACAGGTGTTGCCTCTTCTTCTGCCTGCTTATTAAAGAACTTAGAAGCCTCAGATTCTGATGACTTTGCGGTGTCTTTCTTCTCAGCTGAATCAGCCTTCTTAGGTGCTGCTTTCTTCTCTTCAGCCTTCTTCTTGTTTGAGTTTGAATCAGCATTACGAAGCTGTGCTTCGAGATCATGTATCTTAGTTCTGTACTCTTCGAGCGCAATCTGAAGCTTACCGTTTTCTTCTTTAAGCTTTTCTACTTCGCTGTATGCTTCATCATAAGCTCTGTATACAGTCTCAACATAAGTATCTACATCGACCTTCTTATATCCAAAAAGTCCTTTTCCGAAGTGTGTCGATCTTACATCAACTGGTTGCATCATAATGGTTTCACCCTCCAGTACTAATTAATCTGAGTTAATTATAGCATAAAATACATTACTTTCAAGCCTTAAATAGTGCTATAATTACTAATATTTTATTCTGTTTAGGAGAGGTTTATATGCAATTAATCACAGAAAACATAACAAAAACCGAAATTTCGGCACTTAACAACCTTGATATAGTCTATCCGAAAGAGCGCGTTATGATGTTCGATATAGAGACAACAGGACTCTCTCCCGACCGTTCTTTTATCTATATGATCGGTATGAATATCAGAAACGAAAACGGCTGGACCGTAAAGCTTCTCTTCAACGATGACGGCCGTTCCGAACAGGAAATAATAGAAACTTTTCAGGAAGAACTTGCTGCTCACGATATACTTATAGAATTCAACGGAGATGCCTTCGACATCAACTTCGTGAAAAGACGTATGGAGCATATAAGAAGACTTACGGGAAATGTAATCAAAGATAACTTCGATACCATACGTCCCGTGGATCTTATGAAGCTTATACGACCTTACAAGTTCGCCCTCGGTCTTCCGAACATCAAACAAAAAACCGTGGAACGTTATCTCGGCATCAACCGTGTGGATCAGTTTAACGGAGGACAGCTTATAGAAGTATATCTGGATTACCTTACGACAAAAGACGAAACCGCAAAGAATCTGGTTGTCCAGCATAACAGAGACGACATGGTGGGAATGATGTATCTGGCGGATATCTATGCCGTTACAGCTCTCTCCGACGGAAACTTTACCGTAGCCGGGATCAGTACCGAAGTAAAGGCCAACCGCTTATTCCTGAACATAAACCTGAATCTTTC
>CACZHN010000264.1 GCA_902780985.1 uncultured Lachnospiraceae bacterium
AAAGATCAAATGAATATTTTGCTGATTGCTTCTGATAATGATATGTATCACGGGTCCTTTTTATGTATGGTTCGATTGGCTGTGATATTGCAACAGAAATATGGCCATCGTGTAAGAATCGTTTTGCCATATGAGGGAGACGGTGAGGAGCTTGTACAAAAAGCAGGAATTCCATATATAATTCATGAAAAAATGAATGAAAAAAAGAATGAAAAAAAGAATGAAAAAAAGAATGCAGAAAAAGAATGTTATAAAACAACGGGGGATTAATCATGAGTGTAACAGTTAGAAAATTCGGCGTTACAAAAAAGGGAGAAAAAGTCTCTCTTTATACAATAAAAAACAGTAACGGAACCGAAGCGGACGTGACGGATTTCGGTGCAACGCTTGTAGCATTCCGAATGAAGGATAAAAGCGGCATCGTAAAGGATCTGGTGCTCGGATTCGATGAAGCAAAGCCGTATTTCAAAGACGGGAATTTGTTCGGTGCAACGGTTGGGCCGATTGCAAACAGAACCGCAAAGGCGAAATTCGTTTTAGACGGAAAAGAATACCTGTTAAAGCCGAATGACGGAGAAAACAATCTCCATACCGCATTTGATACAGGTATGAACAAGAGACTGTGGAAAGCAGAGGCCTTTGATGATTCTGTAAAGTTTTCTGCTACGCTTTCTGACGGCGAGTACGGTCTTCCCGGAGACAGAGAGCTTTCAGTTACATATACATTGACAGATGATAACGAGATAAAGATAGACTACAGCGGGACAAGTAACAAGAATACGATAATCAACATGACCAATCATACATATTTCAACCTTAAAGGTCATGGAAACGGAGATATCCTTGATCATGAGCTGTGGCTTAACGCAAAGACATTTACCATGCCCGATGACGGCGGTATCCCCACAGGAGAGATCGCATCCGTTGAAGGAACACCTCTTGACTTTACAAAAATGAAGCCGATAAGAAGGGATAATGATATAACAAATCCCATCATGGCTTTAGTAAACGGATATGATCATAACTACTGCATCGATGACTGGACAGGAAAGATAAAGAAAGTAGCCGAAGTAAAGGAGCCGGAAAGCTTAGTTGTCATGGAGGTATACAGTGATCTTCCCGGCATTCAGTTCTATTCCGGAAACTACGTGAAGGATACTGCAGGCAAGGATGGAAAGGTATATCAGAAGAATTACGGCTTATGCCTTGAGACACAGTACTATCCGGATCATATAAATCATAAGGAATTCCCTCAGGCTGTTTTCGGTCCTGACAGGGAATACAAGACTACTACGATATATAAGTTCATCTTTTAAGGTATCATAATGGCAACGATAAGCAGATTCCCCGGCAGGGAAGAAGATTCAGACCGGGACAATATGAATTTTTCGCAGAAACTGCACCTCCACAAGCTCAGAAATCTTGTGGTGGTGCTAGTTTGCGTTTCAGTCATTGTCGTTCTGGCTACGGTTCTTCTTGTGTATTACAAGAATCAGCTTTATACAAAGATCACTGTCACAAATTCCATAGAACGTGTGAGCATAGAGACAAATTCCTATGTAAATAATTACGGAAGCATCATCGTATACAGCAAGGATGGTGTCAGCTGCATCAATGAAAAGGGTTCTGTCATATGGAACATGACCTACGAGATGCAGAATCCGATCTTGAAGAGAAGCTCGGAATATGTAGGAGTGGGAGATTATGACGGACATAAGATATATGTAGTCGACAGCGCGGGAACCGTTTATGAGATAGATACTACCCTTCCATTAAGAGACTTCAGTGTTTCAAAAGAAGGACTTGTTGCTGCAATACTTGAGGATTCGGCCAACTCATGGGTGAATGTATATAATGTCAAAGGTGAGAAGATCGTTGAGATAAAGGCAACGATGTCAAAGACCGGTTATCCGCTCTGTGTTGCGATCTCGGGTGAAGTCATGGCAGTCAGCTATCTGCATGTGGACAGCGATGTGATGAAGAGCGGAGTTACATTCTATAACTTCGGCGGAGTCGGAGAGAATGTGACAGACAGGATAGTAAGCAGCTACGAGTATCCAGACGCTGTTGTACCGACGCTTGACTTTATGGATTCTGATACACTCATGGCTCTTGCGGATAACAGACTCATGTTCTATGAAGGATCAAAGATACCAAAGAGCACAGCGGACATACTGTTTGCCGAGAGTGTTCTGGGAGTATATTACGGAAAGACACATGTCTGTCTTGTTAGCTATGATTCTTCCGGTGAAGAAAAGTACAAGATGGATATATATGATACAAAGGGGAGGAAAACGGGTTCTTACAGATACAACATGGATTTCAAGGATATAGTGGTCGGAAACGGCCAGGTCCTTATATATAATGAGAACGAATGCATAATGGTGGATGCAGACGGTACAGAAAAATACAACAACAAGTTTGAAAGTCCCGTATTGTTTGTTGCCACAACCGAATCCGCAAAGAGGTATCTATTTGTAAGACAGGCATCAATAGATGTCGTAAAGTTTGAATAGTAATGAGTATAAACATTAGCGTTACAATGGCTGTCACTGTGCTGATAGCTTTACTGGGATTATATATAGGAGCAAAAAAGGGACTGGCTGACAGCATAGCAGTCTTTGTTGCCCTGGCAGTCGCGATCATAATGCTGGGGATATTCTTAAGGATATACTCTTCAGCTGCTTTCAGCAGGGAGTCCCTCGCCTCGGCAAGAGCGTCATACATGGTCTTGGCGCCGCGGTCAACTTTGCCGCGGACAGAGATTGCTTTTGTGCCAAGATCGATATATTCGGCAAAGTCCTGCACCGTGATGGGATCTTTGTCCTTCACAGCGCTTAATCCGCCGATAAACATGGTTCCGAAGATCACACCTGATGTGCCGCCCATGACCTTGATCAGCATCAGGCCGGATTCTTTCAGAAGCGTGAATGTGTCAGAGAACTGCTGCCCCTGCAGAAGGGTGCGAAGAGCGGAGAATCCGGTCTTCATTCCGATACCGTGA
>CACZHN010000265.1 GCA_902780985.1 uncultured Lachnospiraceae bacterium
GTGATCGGATCCTTGATGTTGTTCTCTATGTATGTTATCAGCTTGCTGTAAAGGCTTGGCGGAGTATATGCTTCCGACGGATGATCCTTTTCGTATACATATCTGTTCATGCTGAGAAGCATGTCCGCAATCTGAATGGTTATCTTCGGAGCTTTTCCGTATCTGTTCAGCTTGGTCTCCTGAATTACATCGAAGAACTTTGCCTGCAGTGAATTGAAGGTTATGAAATCGGGATGATGTACATAACGCTTATTGTTTATGGCAAGGCCGAAAATGTAATTGAAATCCGAAGAAATAGAATGGAAGTATTCGAAGTAAGCCTTGCTGATCCAAAATACGATACGCTGATAAGGCTTCTCGGGATCGTTGGATCTTGCGAAGTGATTGATTCCCGGAGGAAGGATCACAATATCATTCGGCTTAAGCGGATGAACTTTTCCGTCTATTATGAACTCGATATCGCCCTTTATGAAAAAGTAACATTCATAGTAAGAATGGTGATGGGGCTTGGTCGGAGTGAAGTGAGTATCTCCGTAATAATACAATTCATAATCCTCAGACATCATGTACTGTCTATCGGTAAAATTGGTTCTTAAATCCTGTCTCATGATAAATTCCTTGTAAAAATAGCTCAAAAGGTTAAGCAGATATAACATAAGATGACAGCTTTTGCAAAGTACTGAACAACCCTAGCAATACTATATCTGATAACAATATTTTATAATCTATTTTGTCAAAAAAAGCAACAAAGAAACTATATGACATTGGAGGAGTTATGGAGAAGTCAGTAGTTAAGCCGACGAAGAAAAAAGGTTCGTCGAAAGTGTATTTTAAAAGATATTGGCAGCTGTATGCGATGCTGCTCATACCTCTCATCTACTTCATAGTATTCAAGTACATTCCTATGCAGTATATCCAGATCGCATGGAAAGATTACAAGCTCAACATGAGTGTATGGGATATGCCTGTCACAGGCGAACATGGTATGAAGTATTTTAACCAGGCATTCCACAACATGGATTTCTGGTATTCGGTAAGAAACACACTTCTTCTTAATCTGCTTGATCTCGTTATCGGATTCCCTGCACCAATCATTTTCGCGCTTATCCTTAACGAGCTGAGAGGAAGAAAGTTCAAGAAGACAGTTCAGACTGTTGCTTACATGCCTCACTTCCTGTCATGGGTTATCATATCAAGTCTTGCACTTCAGCTTTTTGCACCTAGTACGGGACTTATAAATGTGGTTCTTGAAAAACTGGGAATGGGAACGGTTCCTTTCCTGAACGAATCCACACACTGGGTATTCACTTACATCTTTATCGGAATATGGCAGAGTTTCGGATGGAACTCGATCATATATCTGGCAGCCATTACAAGTATCAACCCTGAGCTTTACGAAGCAGCTTCGGTCGACGGCGCCGGAAGATTCAAGAAGATATGGCACGTAACTCTTCCGAGTATACGTCCTACGATCGTAGTTCTCCTTATCATGAACCTCGGTCACATCCTCGGATCAAGCTTCGACAGACCATTCGCCCTGAAGAACAATACGGTTATGGATGTTGCAAATGTTATTTCAACATTTGTATACACAAACGGTATCAAGGGTCTCAAGTTCTCTATGACAACAGCGGTAGGTCTTTTCCAGTCTGTAATCGGACTGATATTCCTTCTTATCGCTAACAAGATTGCCAAGAAACTTGGTGAAAGAGGAATCTTTTAGGAGGATGGCAAAATATGACACGTAATGAAAAAGTAATCGAGCGAAAAGCAGCTCGAAATCTGAATATAAGTCTGAACAGAAACAGAGTGGATAAAGTTAAGAAGGGAGATGTGGTTTTCGTAATCCTCTGTGTACTGGTAATCATCATATGCGTACTGCCTATGTTCAACCTGCTGGCAAAGTCACTGTCGGGTTCGGATTATCTGGTAAAGAGAGAAGTATACCTGCTTCCAAAAGGATTTACATTAAATGCATATAAGACCGTACTTTCCGATATGAAGTACATAAGAGCATTCTTCTGGACAGCGTTCCTTACAGTAGTCGGAACACTTCTGTCACTTACAATGACTATCCTTTGCGCTTATCCGCTTATCTTCGATAACCTCAAAGGCAGAAATGTATTTAATGTAATCATAACAATAACAATGTTCTTCAATGCGGGAACAATTCCTGAGTACCTTCTTATGAAGAGTCTCGGCCTGCTTGATAATCCGCTGGTACTTATCGTTCCTTACTGCCTGTCGGTATTCAACATGATAATCATGAAGAATTTCTTCTTCGGAATACCGATGTCACTGAGAGAGTCGGCTGAAATGGACGGAGCATCTTTCTTCCAGGTTCTCAGAAAGATCTACATTCCGCTTTCAAAGCCGGTTATTGCAACACTTGCTCTTTTCTACGCAGTAGGAAGATGGAACGGTTACTCGGATGCACTTATGTTTGTAAAGGAGCCTAAGTATTATCCTATACAGCTGCTTCTCTACAACATCATCAATAACATCAACAGTGTGGATGTTGCAACACAGGAAGGTTTCACAACACCGGGTCTTTCGGAGTCCCTTAAGGCAGCGGTTGTTATGTTCTCAACGATCCCGATCCTTTGCGTTTACCCATGGCTCCAGCAGTATTTCATCTCCGGAGTTACGGTAGGAGCGGTAAAGGAATAATAAATAAAACATCAAATTTTTTCTAAAAGAAAGGATGGAAGTAAAATGAGGAAGAAGGCATTATCTATGCTTCTTGCTGCAACAGTTTGTCTGCAGCTTGCAGGATGCGGCAGCAGCAAAGACGCAACGACAGAAAGCAGCGGCGGAAACACAACAGCAGCAACTGAAGCGGCTTCACAGGGTGACACAGAGGCGGCTACAGAAGAGGGTTCAGGCGAAGGAAGCGCCGACGCAAACGGTGAGCTTGTAGACGGCAAGTTTGCAGAGACAAGACATATCACAGTCGAAGTTTACGATCGTGGTAACGACGGCGGTACAGACCCTACAAACAA
>CACZHN010000266.1 GCA_902780985.1 uncultured Lachnospiraceae bacterium
CCGATACCTGAGGCAGAACCTGTTGTAGAGGTTGAGGATATCGACTGGGAATCTCTCAGTGATGAGGAACTTGCCGATGCCGGTTACACAAGAGAGGATGTGGAGAACGGAGTTCTTGCACAGAACGTTGAAGGAACAGCAACCGCTACCGATGCAGCTTCAATCGTGGCTACATTTACCGATGCTTCATCTGGTGAGGAGACTGACTCAGAGGATATCGATCCTCAGTACATGATGTTTATTACAGATCAGAACACAGTCGTTAAGTTTGAGGACGGCGATGTACATTACTTCAATCTGTATGCTGAGAAAACATCCAAGGAAAACGAGATACGCTGCAGCGGTGAAGGAAAAGCCGTGATCGTATTCCAGTTTAATTATGCCTATTAAGTAATAGAAATAAGAAGATATAGAAGGAAGGTCTTAACTATGGAAAAATCAATGGAAAAAATCATATCCCTAGCCAAGTCAAGAGGTTTCGTATATCCGGGTTCGGAAATATACGGCGGACTTGCAAACACATGGGATTACGGTAATCTCGGTGTTGAACTTAAGAACAACATCAAGAAGGCTTGGTGGAAGAAGTTCATCCAGGAGAATCCATATAACGTAGGTGTTGACTGCGCTATCCTTATGAACCCACAGGTATGGGTTGCATCAGGACATCTCGGAAGCTTTTCAGATCCTCTTATGGATTGTAAGGAATGTCATGAGAGATTCAGAGCAGATAAGGTTATCGAGGATTTCGCACTCGAGAACGATATCAAGCTTGAGTCATCTGTTGACGGATGGTCCAACGAAGAGATGGAGAAGTTCATCGCAGATAACAACATCCCTTGCCCATCATGCGGCAAGCATAACTTCACTTCTATCAGACAGTTTAACCTTATGTTCAAGACATTCCAGGGTGTTACAGAGGATGCAAAGAACACTGTATATCTCAGACCTGAGACAGCACAGGGTATCTTCGTAAACTTCAAGAATGTTCAGAGAACATCACGTAAGAAGGTTCCTTTCGGAATCGGTCAGATCGGTAAGTCTTTCAGAAATGAGATCACACCGGGTAACTTTACATTCAGGACAAGAGAGTTCGAGCAGATGGAACTTGAGTTCTTCTGTAAGCCCGGTACTCAGACAGAGTGGTTCAATTACTGGAGAAGCTTCTGCTATGAGTGGCTTAAGAACCTTGGTATCAAGGAAGAGAACCTGAGACTCAGAGATCATGATCCTGAAGAGCTTTCATTCTACTCAGATCATACAACAGATATCGAGTACGCATTTCCGTTTACGGATTGGGGCGAACTCTGGGGTATCGCTTCAAGAACAGATTACGACCTTACACAGCATCAGAATACATCAGGCGAGCCTATGGAATACTTTGATGATGAGACTCATGAGAAGTACATCCCATATGTTGTTGAGCCTTCACTCGGTGCAGACAGAGTTACACTTGCTTTCCTTTGTGAAGCATATGATGAGGAAGTACTTGATGAGGAGAAGAATGATGTACGTACAGTACTTCATTTCCATCCGGCAATCGCACCTGTAAAGGTTGGTGTATTCCCTCTTTCAAAGAAGCTTGCTGACGGTGCCCTTAAGGTGTTCGAGGATCTTTCAAAGGATTACAACTGTGAGTACGATGACAGAGGTGCCATCGGTAAGAGATATCGTCGTCAGGACGAAATCGGTACTCCATTCTGTATCACATACGACTTCGATTCAGAAGAAGACGGAGCTGTTACAGTTCGTGACAGAGATACAATGGAGCAGGAGAGAGTCAAGATTGCTGACCTCAAAAATTATTTCGCAGAAAAGTTCAACTTTTAGTTTGAGAAGTAAACTTATTATGTTATAATACTCGTTAGCCGCGGCTGTCGGACGGGATTCCGACATAAAGCCGTAAAATACAATATTTATGTAGGAGGTAACTAACAAAATGGCAAACAAGTGGGTATACACCTTCAAAGAAGGTAATATGTCTATGCGTAACTTGCTTGGTGGTAAGGGTGCAAACCTTGCTGAGATGACAGAAATCGGTCTTCCGGTTCCACAGGGCTTTACAATCACAACAGAGGCTTGTACTCAGTACTATGAGGATGGTCGTAAGATCAATGATGAGATCATGACACAGGCTATGGAAGGTGTAGCTTGGATGGAGAAGGAAAACGGAAAGAAGTTCGGTGATCTTCAGAATCCTCTTCTTGTATCTGTTCGTTCAGGTGCAAGAGCATCTATGCCGGGAATGATGGATACAATCCTTAACCTCGGACTTAATGATGAGGTTGTTGCTGCAATGATCGCAGGAAATCCTGATCCTAAGTTTGAGAGATTCGTATATGATTCATATAGACGTTTCATTCAGATGTTCTCTGATGTAGTTATGGAAGTTGGTAAGAAGTATTTCGAGCAGCTTATCGACAAGATGAAGGAAGAGAAGGGTGTTAAGTTCGACGTTGATCTTACAGCTCAGGATCTTAAGACTCTTGCTGAGCAGTTCAAGGCTGAGTATAAGAATCAGCTTGGACAGGACTTCCCATCAGATCCTGTTGAGCAGCTTAAGCTCGCTATCGAGGCAGTATTTAGATCATGGGATAACCCTCGTGCAAACGTATATCGTCGTGATAATGATATCCCTTATTCATGGGGTACAGCTGTAAACGTAATGCCTATGGTATTTGGTAACCTTAACAATGAGTCAGGTACAGGTGTTGCATTTACAAGAGATCCTGCTACAGGTGAGAACAAGCTTATGGGTGAGTTCCTTATCAATGCACAGGGCGAGGACGTTGTTGCAGGTGTTCGTACACCTATGCCAATCGCTCAGATGGAGAAGGAGTTCCCAGAAGCATACGCTGAGTTCCTTAAGGTTTGTGATACACTTGAGAATCACTACCATGATATGCAGGATATGGAGTTTACAGTTGAGAATAAGAAGCTTTACATGCTTCAGTGTAGAAATGGTAAGAGAACAGCTCCAGCTGCTCTGAAGAT
>CACZHN010000267.1 GCA_902780985.1 uncultured Lachnospiraceae bacterium
GCAACACCGAAGCAGGCGTACGGGAGAAGTTCCTTCTCTCCGCCCGGAGCTATGGCTGCATATCCCGCAAGAAATGCGAATGACGATCCGAGGAAGGCCGGAACCTTCTTCTTTGAGATCAAATGAAACAAAAGTGTTCCGAGTCCCGCAAAAAGAAGTGTTGCGGATACACTGAGTCCGGTAAGTGCAGGTACGAGTACCGTTGCACCGAACATCGCGAACATGTGCTGGAGTCCCAGCGTGATCATCTTCGCGGTTCCGAGTTTTCTAGCATCATATACAGCATCCTGCTGTAATTCATTGTTATCCATGTTGTACCTCCCCCGATAAAAGCGTTATTTTGTTCCGAATATACGGTCACCGGCATCGCCGAGTCCCGGACAGATGTATGCATTTTCGTTCAGGCATCTGTCGAGATTGCCTACATAAATCTCTATATCAGGATGCGCTTTCATAAGTCTGTCAAGTCCTTCAGGTGCTGCGATGATGCACATGAACTTGATATGCTTTCCGCCGCGCTGCTTTACAAAGTCAACTGCTTCAACGGCTGAGCCGCCTGTAGCAAGCATCGGGTCGAGAAGTACGACCAGTCTCTGATCGATAGGATCAGGGAGCTTACAATAATATTCGTGTGGTTCATGAGTTTCAGGGTCTCTGTAAAGACCGATGTGTCCTACCTTTGCTGATGGAACAAGTGCGTGAACACCGTTTACCATTCCGAGTCCGGCTCTGAGGATAGGAACGATGGCCATCTTCTTTCCGTCGATCATTGGAGTCATGCAGGTCTCGATCGGTGTCTTAACCTCCTGATCCTTCAGCGGAAGATCTCTGAAAGCCTCAAATGCCTCCAGCATAGCAATCTCTTCAACCAGCTGACGGAATTCCGTAGTACCCGTTGTTTCATCTCTGAGGAGCGATATCTTATGCTTGATCAGAGGATGTTCCATGATGATAATCTTCTTGTTGTCCTTGTAGTACATTTTGCTGCCCCCTTTTTTGAGAAAAAACCGCATAATCATGGGTGATTCTGCGGTTTTTAAGTATTAATAAAATCTACTAAATGATGTGGTTTTGAAAGTCATAAACCACCCTATATAGTTTACAATGAAGGCGGGTTTACGTCAATGATTTTATACCCCGAAATACTCTTTAATTGAACTGATCACAGTCTCTTTATCTTCTTCCGTGATGCCGTAATACATCGGCAGTCTCACGAGTCTGTCGCTTTCGATGGTGGTAAATGTATCCTCACCGTGGAACCGTCCGAACTTTCTTCCGGCAGGAGCCGAATGCAGCGGCACATAATGGAACACGCATCCGATCTCACGGTCACGCATGAACTGCAGGAAGCTTGATCTCTCGTCCAGATCCTTCAGCTTTATATAGTACATATGAGCATTATGCTCGCAATAATCCGGAATTGTCGGAAGTTCTATAAGTCCCTTATCGCGAAGCGGCTTCAGGCTCTCATTATAGAAGTTCCATGTTTCCATACGGTTGTCGTTGATCTCATCCGCCTTCTCCAGCTGAGCCCAGAGATAGGCTGCATTTATCTCGCTGGGAAGATAACTGTCACCGAAATCAACCCAGGTATACTTATCCACCTGTCCGCGGTAGAACTTGGAACGGTTCGTTCCCTTCTCACGAAGGATCTCGGCCATTTCAATGTAGGCCGGGTTATTGATAACGATGGCACCGCCCTCACCCATGGAGTAATTCTTCGTCTCATGGAAGCTGTAGCATCCGAAATCACCGATGGTTCCCAGAGCCTTGCCCTTATAAGTACTCATAACGCCCTGAGCCGCGTCCTCCACCACGATCAGGCTGTGGCGTCTGGCAATATCCATGATCTTATCCATGTCGCAGGCAACTCCCGCATAATGGACCACGGATATAACCCTTGTTCTGTCCGTAATGGCCTCTTCTATCTTGTCCTCATCAATGTTCATCGTGTCCGGACGCACATCAACAAAGACCAGATTCGCTCCCGCCAGCACCGCACTGGTAGCCGTACTGGAAAATGTAAAGCTCGGGAGGATAACCTCGTCTCCCGGCTCCAGGTCGCACATCATCATGGCCATATCAAGTGCTGTTGTGCCGCTGGTGGTGAGCATGATCTTCTCTGCATTGAAGCGCTTCTCCATCCACTCGTCACAAAGCTTTGTATACTTTCCGTCACCACTGATGTGTCTGGAAAGAATGGCGTCATGAATGTAATCGAATTCTTTCCCCATAAACGGGGCTACGTTAAAACTAATCATAAGCTATACCCTCTCAGTCCGCTTATACCTCTTGAAAATCAATCAAATGTAAGTGCTTCCAATATCGTTTTGGCATCATTATAATATGTCAGGGCAACGATTCTGTTGGTTCTGTCACTGACCGTAACTACGAGAACCTCATTTGTAGTCCAGTTAACAAAATAGTCTGCTTCGGAGTTTCCTCCCATCATGTCATTTAAGATCTGATAATCATTTTCATATTTAAATGTTATGTCGTCGAACATATGAATCTCCGGATCTCCGACTTTCAGACCACCGAAGGTGTATTTCTTATTATCGAAATGAAATCCCTTGTACTGTCCGTCGACATTGATCACACAAAGTCCCTTGTCCTTACTTACTTCGATGGTTCTCTTATCAGTCCACTGCGGCATATATTTATCCATTCCCTCATCACGGGTAAAACTGAATCCGTATTTACCTGAAAGCTGCGATGGGTCCAGGCTTCGATCTGCTGTAAGATCTTTCGGTGTCGGGAAAGCAAGGACCTTAACCAATATCAGTACTATAAGCAGTGATACCAGGCTTATTGATATCTTTATGATCTTAGGTTTTGATTCGTTAGGCGGATCAATATGAAGTCCCGGATTGGATCCTCCGGAAGTCAACTCTCTCCTATCCATTTCTACACCTGTCGGAACCTTGAATGTATCGAATTCCTGCTCCGGATTAAACTCTATTTCCTTAGGTGCATTGCTG
>CACZHN010000268.1 GCA_902780985.1 uncultured Lachnospiraceae bacterium
AGTATTCCGGCTGAGAGACGGTTTGAACCGTCTGCGCTTCCCACGGATGAATTGGAATTTGCCAGAACCACCGCTCCGGATACATTTACTCTTCCGCGAACATCTTCCATAACAAGCGACGCATCCGATGCTGCCGCCTTATATTCGGTCTCACCGATCTTGAAGGAATACTCTCCTTCATCGGAAAGCTTTGCCTGGATATAATTTCCGCTTATATCCATCAATCCGTTACCGATGATTATATTCTTTGCAGAATGCTTTACATCCCCTTCTACTGTAAACTTTCCGCCGGAAAGCTTTACATCTCCGTATACGCTGACATTTCCCTTTATAGTCAGCGAATAGCCTGCAAGATCAAGACTGCCCGATATCTCGGCGTCGCCCTGTATCACGGTGTCTTCCGTCAGACTTCCGGAAAGCTTTATACCGTCTGCCTTAACCGATGTCTGCTGAACAAAAAGCAGACCGATAACCATGCAAACGGCCATTAAAAAACCTACTAATCTCCTCATAGCTATCTCCCCATCCCTTTCGGTGATCATTTAACTATATAAGCTGCAGTCTGAGCTGAAGTAATACCCTTATATGTCTTTCCCGGTGCCGCTCCGTCCTTTGGTACCAGTACGATCTGTATTCCTTCAAGCCTCTTCGCAAAGCCTGCCGTTCCGGCTTCTTCTCCGTTCTTTGCCCAGCCCATCCAGCCGTAGCTTTGTGCATGAACTCGGTAATAAACATCGTAGTGCTCTGCCATATCTCCTGTCAGCTCTATGCAGATAGCTTCCAGACGTTTTGATTCTCCGCTGGTTCCGGACATTGCTCCGTCTTCCTTCCAGTTCTGCCAGCCGTATGTCTGGACATGAGTCTTATAACGGATTCCGCCGTCATAAGGAAGGCTTCCCAGCTTAATCTCTATTCCTTCCAGTCGCTTTGCCTGACCGCTGGTTCCGGACATTGCTCCGTTATATTTCCAACCCTGCCAGCCATAGCTCTGAACATGTGTTCTGTATCTTATATCAGGAGTCTTTGCTGCATAAGACATGCTCTCCGTCTTCTTTGTTGAAGCTGTCACGGAAGCCTTCTTATCGTAGTCCTCTTTATCAAACTCCTGTCCTTTTCTGACTAAAACGACCTGAAGTGCTTCAAGTCTGAGTGAACTGCCGGATGTACCCGCACATTCACCGTTCTTTGCCCAGGCCAGCCAGCCGTAGCTCTGTGCCTGAACTCGGTAGTAAACATCAAAATGATCTGCCATCTCGTCCGTCAGTCTGATCTGAACGGCCTCGATACGCTTGGACTCGCCTGTTGTACCGGATATAACTCCCTGCTGCTTCCAGTCCTGCCAGCCGTAGCTCTGTACATGAGATCTGTACTCGATTGTTCCGCTGTACGGAGCATAATCAAGCTTAAGCATGATGCTTTCCAGTCTCTTTCCTTCACCTACCGTTCCGGAAATGTATCCGCCCGGAGTCCAGTTCATCCAGCCGTATGTCTGCACATGTGTTCTGCACAGTACATCCGGAGCTTCAATATCATCATTGGTATGAATCTCTACCGTCTTTGTATCGCCGCAGGTCTTACAGGTATAAACGATTATTCCCTCTTCCTCATCGGTCGGGTTCTTTATAACCTGTCCCTTATCCCATGTATGTCCCAGTGCCGGAATTGTCTGCTGTTCCTGCAGAATCTTACCGCACTTGGTGCATTTATAACCTGCCGACTTTCCGTCTGTGGTACATGTTGGCTTGATCTCATTTATAAGAGTTCTCGTATGTGCTGTAGTGCTGAGAATCTCTCTCTTTGTCACACCGCATTCCTTACATGTGTAAGTTCTGATTCCCGTATCGGTGCATGTCGGCTGTGTTGTAACCTTTCCGGTATCCCACTTATGGATTCCGGTATTCTGGCAGGTATTCTTAACATACTTAGGTCTTGCTGCCTGCTTTACGACTCTTCCGCCGTAGCTCAGTACCCAGTATAACTTGCCTGATCCCGACTCATCTCTTATACAGCCGATTCCTATACTCTTATAGCTTGTATTAAGAAGTCTCTTCTTGTCATTTGCCGACTTAAGAAGTGCTTCAAGAAGTGCCTTAGGATCCGTATATCCCTTTGCGTAGCTTTCCGCAAACATGGAATACTTTGTCATGTCCGGATATACCGTCCAGCATGATGATCCGTCCGCTCTGATATAATCGAACTTCTCTGTTATCTCGCAGGATCTTCCCACTGCTGTTTCAAGCAGGTCCTGATCCATAACAAGCATCGAAAGTCCGTTCTTCTGTCTCTCTTCATTCACCAGGTCATAGAGCTCCCACATCAGTTCTTCCTGCTTATCGGCCTTGTAAACCTTGCCTGCAAAAGAGAGTGAAGATGCTTCTACATGATTCATCGGTGGCACCCCGATAAGAAGTGCCACCGATAATATCATTATGCATACTTTTTTAAACCATTTTTTCCCCGAATACATTTCTCGTATCTCCCCACGTAAAATGTTATTGTAAAATGCTTTATAATCCGTTTGCTACCTCAACGAGGTATTCTCCGTATGCGGTTTTCATAAGAGGCTCAGCCAGTTTAAGAAGCTGATCTCTTGTTATGAATCCTTTTCTATATGCAATTTCTTCTATACATGATATGTACATTCCCTGTCTCTTCTGGAATGCAGCGACAAAGTCTGCAGCATCAAGAAGCATATCATGATTTCCTGTATCCAGCCAAGCAAATCCGCGGCCCAGAGTCTCAACCATAAGTGTTCCTCTGTTAAGATACTCGTTGTTGATCGATGTGATCTCGATCTCTCCACGTGCTGAAGGCTTAACATTCTTAGCTATCTCAACAACATCGTTGTCGTAGAAGTAAAGTCCCGGTACTGCGTAATTTGATTTTGGATTTGCCGGCTTCTCCTCGATTGAAAGTGCCTTTCCTTCATCATCAAACTCAACTACACCATACTCTCTCGGATCCTTTACAT
>CACZHN010000269.1 GCA_902780985.1 uncultured Lachnospiraceae bacterium
ATTTGCACTTCTGGCATTTCTTGCCGTAGGAGTGTTAACAGTTGTTACATGCATTATTTACGATAAGATTAAGAAATGACAATTTTTCCCGTGGACTGTACATACTAGAGGGGTAGGAACATGGCAACATATAAGTATAAAGCCAGAGACGAAGAAGGAAACGTTGTTTCCGGAAATCTTAGGGCTACAGATGAAAATGAACTTCATGAAAAACTGAAGAATGACAACATGTTTCTTATTGATGTCAAAGAAATCCAGACTACAAAGAAACGTGCAAAAAGACTGAAGTTTGATAGGCTCGCTGATTTTTCCAGAAATATTGCGAAACTTTTGGGAGCGGGTGTTACACTTGTCCGTGCATTGAACATAATTTCGGAAGATGAGTCGATATCCGAAAAAGAAAGAGATATTTATTCGGATATATTGAAGCTTGTGAAATCAGGTATGACATTTTCCGATGCACTTGAGGAACAGGGAGATACATTTCCGTCACTCTTTGTAAACATGATCCGAAGTTCGGAATCCGGCGGTAATCTGGATGAGACCTGTGAAAACATGGCGACATATTACAGCAAGGAGTATAGGCTGAATCAGAAGATTAACAGTTCTATGACTTATCCGAAGATTCTGTGTGTTCTTATTATATTAGTTCTTATAGTAATCATGGGATTTGTTCTTCCTCAGTTTGACAGTCTGTTTTCTCAGATGGATGAACTTCCGCTTGCTACAAGGATTCTGATGGGAATGAGTAATTTTGTGGCAACGAAATGGTATCTTATCATATTCGGATGTGTGATCCTCTTCATGATCCTTAAGGTTGTATTTGCTATACCGGCAGTAAAGCTTTGGAAAGATAAGATGGAGATACATATTCCGAAGATCGGTAAACTCAGAAAGATAGTTTATACAGCAAGATTTGCAAGAACTCTTTCAAGTCTTTATGCAGCAGGTATACCGATCATTACATGCCTTCAGATAGCAAAGACGACTATCGGTAATACATATATTGAAAGTCAGTTTGATAAACTGATAGCTGATGTAAGAGGCGGTAGTACACTTAGTTCGAGTATCGATGAAATAGACGGCTTTGTAAAGAAGTTACCGTCATCTATAAATGTAGGTGAGGAGACAGGATCTCTCGATCAGATGCTTGTTTCCATAGCAGACCAGATGGATTATGATTCTGAAATAGCTACAGAGAAGCTTGTGGCTATGATAGAGCCTTTGATGATAGTGGTTATGGCGGTTATGGTAGGTTTTATAATGATCGCGATCATTCAGCCGATTTACGGTTCTTATCAGTCTATTGCTGATACGGCTAAGTAAAGGGGGGAGCAAAAGTGAGTGTAAGTATATATCTAAACAACCTTCAGGTTCAGATAGTGAACGGAACCTTTGGTAAGAAGGGAAAGTTTCAAAACTCAATAATAGCAGATGCTCCCGACGGAAGCATAATCAACGGTATTGTAATGGATCAGGACAGTTTTGTTCAGTTTCTGAATAGGGTATGGGCGGAATATAATCTTTCCAAGAAAGATGTGCATCTTGTTGTAAACAGTAATAAGATTCCGGGAAGACTTATTGATGTACCGGACCTTAATGCGAACAAGACCAGACAGTTTATTTCGCGAGAGCTTGCGGATATGCAGCGCGATGACGAAGAATCTGTTATCTGCTACAGCGAAGTAAGCGGTACCGGAAAAGGCGGAAAGATGAGAAAACTGTATGCCGAGATAGTCGGAAACAGTCTGGTAAAGGATTACATTGACATCTTTTCTGCAGCCGGAATAACACTTAAGAGTATTGTTTCGGCGGAAGGAAGCATAATCGGACTGCTTGATCAGACGGTTGCAAAGCAGTATAAGACTTTCGTTCTGCAGATCATAAACGGAAATATTGTTTCTAATATTCTCTGGGTTGACGGAGTATTTAACTATTTCAACTCAACCAGACTTTTCAATGATATAGGTTCGGATGCATATTATACGGACTGTGCACGTTCTCTCAGTAACCTCAGTCAGTTCATGGTGGCTCATAAGATAGAGCACGAGATTGAGAGAGTAGTAATTGCAGGTACTCCGAAAAGCGATATCAGTTTCTACGGACAGTATGTAGATCAACAGGGAATAAATGCACCGGTAGAACTTCTGTATCAGGGGCTCGGAGATACGCCTCAGCAGAATTTTGAAGCTCAGCAGGCAATATTCGCAGTGAGCGGACTTTTCGACGTGGGTAAGGAAGGAAACTTTATTGCAAGGTATAATTCCAAAGCGTCGGATAAGAAGATAGATCCACAGCTCTTAAAGGGGATTATAATTGTAGGAGCTTCTCTCGGAGCTATGGTTCTTATATTCTTGATTAGTTTATTCATGAGGCTTTCACGTCAGAAAGTATATGATGATCTTATAGAATATAATGAAGATCCTAATATTGTGGCACAGGTAAATCTGTTTGATGCAATGTCTCTCAGACGAGATGCGCTTGCTGCACAGTCGAATTCCATAAGTAATGTGCTTGCTACGATAGAGACGTATCCTATTTTGAATGATGATGTTATACAGAAGCTTAAGGATACGGCAAAGGGATATGCCGAGATTGAAATCGGAAGCTTTGATGCAGAGAACGGATTAGTAAATGTTACTGCAAAGGCTGATGATGTTGAATTGATAAATCAGTATATCGACAGGCTTGAAGAACAGGATATGTTCAGCAGTGTAAGATATTCGGGATATAACATGACTCAGGACGGAACCTGGAGCATAAATGTTGTATGTACATTTGCGGCAGGTGTCGGAAGGGAAGGTGAGCAGCATGAAGACTAATCTTACTGAAAAAGATAAACGACTGTTGCTTATCATGTTTATCTTCGTTATCGTAGTCGGAATCGGATATTGGGGAATTCTTCCTCAGATAA
>CACZHN010000270.1 GCA_902780985.1 uncultured Lachnospiraceae bacterium
TTGGAATTTCCAAGGAGCGTCCCCCTTTCCCATTTTGACTATTCAACCCCCGTCCCCGAGTTTCAAAAAATGTATACATTTAGATACAACTTGGAAACAACTGTTTGGCATAATAGGGGCGAAAATGAGGGAGCATGCGGGGGAGCGCGTAACATATGAGAAGCAGAAGAATATGCGGAATTCTTTTTACGGCTGTTATGGTCCTGCAGCTGACAGGCTGCGGCTTTGAAAAAGAGAAGCCTCTTGTAAGGGTTACAAAGGATAATTATGAGGAAGCGGTTCCTCAGACTACATTTGTTCAGAGAGGCGATGTGACCTACGGCAAGTCGGAAGAAATGAAGCTTGATAATTATGAAGAAAAGCTGTACGGATTCAAGTCCAAGCGACTGGATACGACCATGTTGAGTGATATAACCTTCGACAAGTTATATGTCAGCGTAGGAGATATGGTCAAAGAGGGCGAGGCTCTGCTGAGCCTGAAGTCAGATTCGCTTAATGAGAAGATAGAGCAGTATACGGATCAGAAAGAGAGAAGCGAGATAACCATTAAGCATCTCAGAAACAGATCCATGATCGACCCGGATGAAGATAATTCGGTACAGATCAACAAATGCGAAGAGGACATCAAGATTGCGGATGCATACCTGGCAGAGCTGGCAGAGAAGAAAGAATCCCTGACCGTCAGAGCCGAAAAAGAAGGCAAGGTTATAGCGATATCCGATACCGCCCTCAGCGGAACGGTAACTTCGCTGCAGTCACTGGAAAGCCTGATAACCGTAGCGTCCGGAGACGATACCTACTATGCGGAGACAACCGAGAGCACCACTCTTAAAGAGGGAGATACGGTAGAGGCAAGCAACGGTATCGTGACCTACGAAGCAAAGGTTGAAAAGATAGAAAGAAGCAGCGCCGGAAGCAAGATTTATTTCAAGATAGATAACGGCAAAGACGACCTGACAATCGTATCGGGACTCAACGTCACAGTGGCCGAAGAAGTTAAGAAAGATGTGCTGTTCGTTCCGATGGAATGCATTAAGGAAAAAGACGATCACTATTACGCATTCATGCTTGATGAGCACGGAGCAAGGATTGCAAGAGAGATACAGGTTGATGAGATCCTGGATAAAAATGTAGTCATTCGGGAAGGGTTGAATGAAGGCGATGAGATCATTTCATACTAAAAACAGAATAAAAGCTTTCATACTGGCAGCGGCACTCTCTATGTCGAGCCTCTCCGGATGCGGCAGGATGAAATATGCCGAGCCGGATCTGGTGGAACCTATCGCGGTAACAAAGATGTACAAGAAGCCGGAGATCGGAGACATCAAGGCAGTCAAGGGAGTTGCGGGAGTTGTGGTTCCTACGGATTACCCGGTTTACTGCAAGGGCCTCGTTATGATCGACAGCCTTAAGGTAAAGATCGGCGACTATGTGGAAGCCGGAGATGTTATAGCAACAGGAATCGATGTTTCCAACGGAAACAGCGTTGAAGATTATGACAGAATGATATCCGAAGCTGCCGAGGAGAGAAATATCCAGACTAAGATTGATGAAGCAACTATTTCCATCGCGCAGTACGACAGAGCGGAAGCGGCAGAGAACGGTAACACTGAGGGTGTTTCCGAAGCCGATAAAAATATAGCGCTCTTAAGCGAAGATAAAAGATATAACGAGGAAATGTCTTCCAGAGATATAAGAAGCAACTCAGAAAAAAGAGAAAAGCTCAAAGCCGAAAAGGATGAGACGGTTATCGTGGCACCCCATTCGGGATATGTAACATTCCTGAAGGACATCGCGGATTCAAATATGCCGATGCCGTATGAGAATATCGCAGTCATTTCTGACATGGATGATCTGTATATCGAATGCAGGGAGATCACCATAACACAGAACTGGTACAAGAATTACGATGAAAAATACATTTACGTAAACGGTGAAAAGAAGGATATCAAAGAGATAGAGTATTCACCGGAAGCTGTCAGCCTGGCACAGGTACAACATAAGGATGTCTTCATGAGATATTCCGCAGATGTCGATTTAAAAGCGGGAGAAAATGTGGTACTGATCTTCAAGGATATCCTGGCGGAAAATGTAATGACAGTGGGAACCGCAGCGGTTGTACACGACGGAATCAACAATTACGTATATGTCCGTAAGAATGACAGCGATGATATAGAAAAGAGAAATATTGAGATCGGCAGCGAGACAGGCGGTTATACGGAAGTTAAGTACGGTCTTTCGGAAGACGATGAAGTTTACTATCCGCTGGATACCTTCATTCCTACCAGTTACGTGGATGTGGAAGTGGGAACGTCGGATATAAGCGTAACAGAGTCAAGTAAATTCATACTCGGAAAGAATTCCAACGTTAAAGGTTATTACACGGATTTCACGGGTATCATGGAAAGCATCGATGTGGCTACGGATTCGGTGGTGAAAAAAGGCGACCTGCTCTTTACCTACACCACGGAAAACAGCAAGGCAAAGCTTGCCGAGGTTGATCAGAATATCAGAACACTTAAGAAGAATCACGAAGATACGCTCAAGATGTACAGCGAGATGAAGGAGAATATCGAAAAGGGAAATGCACCGGAGGGTGAACCTGAGATTCCGGAGCCGGAAATACCGGCACCTGAAATCCCTGAACCGGTAAAGCCGGAAATCACTTCACCGACCGCAACAAAAACAGATGCACAGAAGGCAACATCAACGGATGCGGAAAAAGATAATAAACCGGATGAACCGGAACAGTCTTTCGAGCCGAAGTATGTTGAGGAAAGAAAGAGCTTAAACTTTACCATAATAGACTACAGGATACAGCTTGAGAATATGGTATATAAAGCAAGCCTCGGAAGCATGCAGAAGGAATACGATACCATAAGCAGGAACAACAACG
>CACZHN010000271.1 GCA_902780985.1 uncultured Lachnospiraceae bacterium
GAGCTGCTCGGGAAAGAAACCCGGATCGTTATGAACGTCTCCTACGGAAGAGGAGGCGGCTCCACGTCCCTTAACAGACAGGGCGTAGAACTCCTTGCCCCGGCACAGCTGAGGGTCCTTCCGGATGACGAGTGCATCGTCATCCCGAAGTCACTCTATGCGTACAAAGGGAAAAAGTATATGACTCCGGACCACCCCCGGTGGGAAGAGGTTAAGAAATGTGGTCCTTACTACTGGTCCCGGGGAAAGGCCCGGTATTTTGATGAAGAAGCGCACAGGGGAGAACCAGCGGAAGAAGAGGAGCTTCTGCCGGAGGAGCTCTCACCTGAAGAGGAAGAGATACGGAAAGAACAGAACAGGGAATACAGGCAGAAAGCAGAGGAATGCAGAGGCAACCTTGACGCTGCGGGAAACCGGCTGATCAGCGAACCGAAACCGCTGGATGAAATGGAATCTCCATCTGCAGAGAGGCTTCATACAGGCGGTGTTGTGCACGGAACGATCAGAGAGGCGGCAGATACATTTGAAAAGAACGAGATCGTCTGGAGGGACATGGAAGTTGTGTACTACTCAGCGGCACCGGCTGAAAGAGTTTCTTCATCGGCCTGACAGAAGAGATGATCCTCTCCCCGATAGACGGTGGCATCAACTGACGCAAAACAAAAAAACAAAGAAGGAAATATATATGAAGACATTTTGGAAGAAAACACTTGTCCGAAAGGACGGAATGGATAAGAAGATCCTGCCGGTTTACAGGGTATTTTCCTGTGCGACCTGCATATTGTCCATGTATGCCATGCCTGCTGTCATGGCAAGTGACACGGAAAGCTCCGACGCAGCAAAGACAGCGATCAATACCTTTATAGTGATACTCTTAAACCTTGCCCTGGGGATCGGGATCATGATGCTGGCACATGGCCTTTTTGTACTGCTTCTGGGTCATGCCCAGGAACAGTCTCCGGAGCAGAGCAGATCTATCAGGGAGATCGCTGTGGGTATTGTCCTGATCATGCTGAGGGTGATCCTTAAGTGAAGGATGGCTTACCTTCTCAACAAGAGGATGGTTTGCAAGGAACTCTACAACCTTCTTGGTGTTTTCCACATGACGCTCAAGTCTGAGTGAAAGTGTTTCAAGTCCCTGGATGAGTGCCCATGCGTTGAAGGGTGAGATTGCCGCTCCGGTATCACGGAGAAGAATAGCTCTGATGTAGGTAACATATGCTGCGGGTCCGACAGCTCCTACGAATGATACTCCGTGATAGCTGGGGTTGGGCTCCGTGAACTGAGGGAACTTTCCTGATGCGGCCCAGTCAAACTTTCCGCCGTCAACGATAAGTCCGCCGAGTGTTGTTCCGTGTCCGCCGATGAACTTGGTAGCGGAGTGAACTACGATGTCTGCACCGTGCTCAAGAGGACGGATGAGATAGGGAGTTCCGAAAGTATTATCTATAATAAGAGGAATCTTATGTGAGTGTGCGATCTCCGCAATCTTCTCGATATCGGGAATGTCCGATCCGGGATTTCCGAGAGTCTCGATGAAGATTGCCTTGGTCTTGTCATCAACAGCGGCGGCAACTGCTGCATGATCATGAATATCAACAAACTTGGTATCAATGCCGTAGGTAGGAAGCGTATTATCAAGGAGGTTGTAGCTACCGCCATAGATGCTGTTCTGGGCTACGATATTATCGCCTGCGCCTGCGACTGCAAGGATTGAATAAGTTACTGCTGCTGCACCGGATGCAAGTGCAAGTGCTGCGACTCCGCCTTCGAGTGCTGCGATTCTCTCTTCGAGAACACCCTGGGTTGAGTTGGTAAGCCTTCCGTAGATATTTCCTGCATCCCTGAGATTGAATCTGTCTGCTGCGTGCTGTGCACTGTGGAATACATAGGAGGTAGTCTGGTAAATGGGAACCGCTCTTGAATCGGTTACGGGATCTGCCTGTTCCTGGCCTACATGAAGCTGCTTGGTTTCAAATTTAAATTCGTGGTTGCTCATAATCAATACCTCCTAAAAATCTCTTTTGCTTTCTCCTCAACCGTGTGAGGAAGTTTTGTTTTGTTTGATGATATTAAGATACACCGCTTTTAGAAGTCTGTATAATTCATAAAATCAAGAGCGGGCTATAAGAAAAACTTATAACCCGCTCTTTCAGTATTCATCGGCATTTCGAAGTATTTGGCATGTCCGTTTTGCCGGATTTTTATATCATTTTCTTATTGCAATTACAGCTCTTTCAAGTCTTTCAAGTGCATCCTCTATCAGCTTTCTCGGAGCTGCAAGATTGAATCTTTGAAATCCATCGCCGCTTTTTCCGAAGATAAATCCCGCATCCAGCCACAGCTTCGCATCTTCTCTTATAAGCCTTTCCAGATCTCTTGAGTTAAGACCGAGTTCCGAGAAATCAACCCATGTCAGATACGTTCCCTGAGGGTGGATCATTTTAAGTTCGGGCAGTCTCTCTTTAATAAAGCCTTCCATATACAAGATATTCTCATGAATATAATCAACAAGAGCATCCACCCATTCATCACACTTCGTGTACGCAGCCTTCATGGCTTCAAGAGCAAGATAGTCAACCTGTGAGTATCCGATGGCTCCGAGCTTTTTCTTATATATCCTTCTCTTATCGGAATCGAATATCATGATCGGAGATATCTGAAGGCCGGCTGTGTTAAAGGTTTTGGAAGGTGCGGTGCAAAGTATAGTATTGTTTCCGATTTCATCGGATAATGAGGGGAAGCTTATAAAATAATTATCCTCATATACAAAGTCCGCATGTATCTCATCGGCAACTACTAAAACATTATGCTTAAATGTAATCTCTCCTATCCTTCTTAATTCATCCTCCGTCCAGACTCTGCCTACGGGTTTATGAGGAGA
>CACZHN010000272.1 GCA_902780985.1 uncultured Lachnospiraceae bacterium
AAGTACTTATATATGCTCAAATTATGCAAAAATGTTCTTGAAAAGTATGCAAAAAAGTGGTATATATGTTAGTGTATGATGTTATAATTTTAACGTGGGTGTTTATGGCTCGTGTTGATATAACTAATAATTTTTTAAGGAGGCTTTTAAATGAACTTTCAACTAACGAAAGAACAGGAATTCGTAAGAAAAATGGTCAGAGAATTCGCTACTACCGAAGTTGAGCCCATCGCAGCTGACATCGACAAGGAACACAGATTCCCTGAAGAGAACGTTGAAAAGATGGCTAAACTCGGCATGATGGGAATTCCTTTCCCTACCGAATTAGGCGGAGCAGGCGGAGATCATATCGCTTACGCTATCTGTGTTGAAGAACTCGCCAGAGTATGCGCTTCAACAGCTGTAATCGTTTCCGCTCACACTTCACTTTGCTGCTGGCCTATTTTCAACTATGGTACAGAAGAGCAGAAGCAGAAATACCTTCCCGACCTTCTTACCGGAAAGAAGCTCGGCGCTTTCGGACTTACTGAACCCAACGCAGGTACAGACGCATCCGGACAGCAGACAAGAGCTGACCTCGTAGATGGCAACTGGGTACTTAACGGTGCTAAGTGCTTCATCACCAACGGCGGCTATGCTGATACTTTCGTAGTATTCGCTATGACAGACAAGAAGAAGGGCAACCACGGAATCACCGCTTTCATCGTAGAGAAAGGTGACGAAGGATTCTCAATCGGTAAGACTGAGGACAAGATGGGTATCTGCGCTTCCTCAACAACAGAACTTATTTTCCAGAACTGCGTAATTCCCGCAGACAGACTTCTCGGCGAAGTAGGCGGCGGATTCAAGATCGCTCTTTCCACTCTTGACGGTGGACGTATCGGAATCGCTTCCCAGGCTCTCGGAATTGCACAGGGTGCATTCGACGTTACAGTAGAATACATGAACGCTCGTAAGCAGTTCGGTAAGAAGCTGTCACAGTTCCAGGCACTTCAGTTCGAAATGGCAGACCTTAAGACAAGAATCGAAGCTGCAAGACTTCTGATCTACAGAGCAGCTAACCTTAAGGACAAGCACCTTCCTTACTCCGAAGCAGCTGCAATGGCTAAGTTATATGCCGCAGAGACTGCTATGGCTGTTACCACCAAGTGCGTACAGTATCACGGTGGTTACGGTTACACCAAGGATTATCCGGTAGAGAGAATGATGAGAGATGCTAAGATCACTGAGATCTACGAAGGTACTTCCGAAGCTCAGAGACTGGTTATTTCAGCTCATACATTCAAGAAATAAAGAGTAGGAGGAAACAAATATGGCATTTAATATTATTGTTTGTGCAAAGCAGGTTCCTGATACTAACGTTATTAAAATCAACCCTAAGACAGGAACTCTTATCAGAGACGGTGTTCCGTCAATCCTCAACCATGACGACAACAACGCTCTTGAAGAAGCATTAAAGATCAAAGATAAGTATGATGACGTTCATATCACAGTCATCTCCATGGGACCTCCTCAGGCATCCGACCTTCTTTTCGAATGTATCGCTAAGGGAGCTGACGAGGGTATCCTCGTATCCGACAGAGCAGTCGGCGGTTCCGATACATGGGCAACTTCCAACACACTTGAAGCTGCAGTAAGAAAATGGGTCAAGGAGAACGGACCTTATGACATCATCTTCACAGGCCGTCAGGCTATCGACGGAGATACCGCTCAGGTAGGACCTCAGCTTGCTGAAAAGCTTAACCTGCCTCAGGTATCCTATGTTGAAGAATTCGAGATGGCAGAAGACAGAAAGACCATCACAGTAAAGAGACAGTTAGAGGACGGATACGAACTCATCGAACTCCAGACTCCTTGCCTCCTTACAACCATCAAGGAATTAAATACTCCTAGATACATGAGCGTTAACGGTATCTTCGGCGATAAGGACATCAAAGTCTGGAACGCAAAGGATATCGAAGTTGACCTGACCAAGGTTGGACTTGAAGCTTCCCCTACAAACGTATTCAGATCATTCACTCCCGCACCTAAGGCTCCCGGCATGAAGGTTGAAGGAGACTCTGAGAACGATCTTGCAAAGAACCTTCTGATCAACCTTAAAGGTAAGCACATCATCTAATTTGAGGAGGAATATATAATGGCTATTGAAATATTAAAAGAAAAATGTACAGGTTGCGGACTGTGCTTTAAGTCCTGCCCTTATGACGCATTTGAATTCGAACCTTATGATGGAAATAAACTTAAAAGAGTTGCTAAGGTAAACGCCAAGTGTTCCTTCTGTAACCAGTGCCTTACCGCTTGTAAGTTCGGAGCCATCAAGGAAGTTCAGACTGCTTCCGGAGATGACAGATTCGCAGATTACAAGCACATCTGGGTATATGCAGAGCAGAGACACGGCAAGATCCAGAACGTAGCTCTGGAGCTCATCGGCGAAGGCCGTAAGCTTGCTAAGGACATTTCCGAAGATACACAGGTTTGCGCAGTTCTCGTAGGAGACAAGATCGACCACCTTGCACAGGAGTGCTTCGAGTACGGTGCTGAGAAGGTTTACATGATCCAGGATCCTCTTCTTGAACAGTACACCACAGACGGATACACCAAGGTTATCTATGATGCAATCCAGGAATTCAAGCCTGAGATCGTTCTCTACGGTGCTACCCATATCGGTCGTGACCTTGCTCCTCGTATCGCAGCAAGATGCAACACCGGTCTTACCGCAGACTGCACACACCTTGATGTTAAGGTTTCCAAGTACATCGAATTCGCAAAGGCTAACACAACTCTTGATACTTCCACACTGGATCCTAACGATCCTTCAACAGGAATCAAGCAGACCCGTCCTGCATTCGGTGG
>CACZHN010000273.1 GCA_902780985.1 uncultured Lachnospiraceae bacterium
CGGATATCCTTGATATCTTCAAGGCTCGTTCCCATGTGGAACACTTCGTTGAATTTCTTACCAACGGGTGATTCAGA
Organism: uncultured Lachnospiraceae bacterium; assembly: GCA_902780985.1. Next base: position 78 of record CACZHN010000273.1, read on the forward strand.
ATCTCCTATTCCAAGGATCCTGCAGATACGTTTTCTGGCATCTGTCTGATTAGACGCTCTATCCATGCCTTTATTATCAAGCTTAAAAGCATCTCTGGATGTAGGCCTCTTGCCTTCTTTTACATTTGTATAGAACGGAATGTCCTCAAGGCAATATCCCGGTTTCGTTATATACCAGTCCTGGGTTACGCCTTTGAGATCCTGCTTGGGAGTTTCCGACTCTACACGTACAATGATCACAAATGTCTTGTTTATAGCTTCATCCCTAAACTCGACGCCAATATACGAAACCGTGTGTCCGGGGCGCAGATAACTATCTTCTGCTCTCTGTTTCTGATGAACAGATCCCAAAAGTGTTCTTCCGCTCTTCTTATTTCCGGCAGTATTAAAGTCTTTGTTAGTAGTAAGGCAATATCGGATGGCATCCATGATCGTGGTCTTACCCACAGCATTAACTCCGAGAAGATAAGTTATATTCTTAAAATCTATCGTATCGTCCTGAAAATTGTGCCAGTTGATCAGACGGAGTCTTGTCATTTTAATCATCTGCTTCTTCCTCCTCGTCTGAATTTACATACTGCTGCAAATATGTACTGGTCTGCTCATACGCTTTACTGATATTGGCATCAGGCATCGCAAGCATAACCGACGGATAAATCTGTATTCTCGCATTCATATCCGGAAGCTTATCCAACGGCTGTACCAAATTGTATCTCTTAATATTTCTCATCGAATCTTCCAAAAGAGCACGGTCAAATCTCTTCGGAAGGTTCAGTTTTTCATACTCGTTTTTTACTTCTTCAACAGTGGCAACGACTTCATCAATATTAGTAGACAGGCTTTCTCTCTTCTCAACATACAGAAGCCTGAAGATCAGAAGCATAATGCTCTCATACTTTTTCAAAGACAGTCTACCGGTACCATGATTATTCACAAGCTGTACCACTCGCAGATTTCTATGGATAACCAATGTATATCCGATCGGTTGGAATATGCTTCGAAAGGCTTCTTCATGGTTGATCACGTAGTAGTATTTCTCTCTTGTCGAATCAACATTTCCGATGAGGAAGCAATTATTCAACAGGTAATTTGCAATTTCTTCTTTGATATCTACAGCCATACTTATGCCTTCCGTCCTTCCACAATAAACTCTTTAAACCTGATACCATTGCACTCCACAAAATTATCCTTAGTCTTAATATCAAACTCTCTTTCCGGAGAGTTTTGATACGTAAACAATCCGATTATCTTTACAAGATCATCCGGATGCTCTTCAAATACATGCCCCGCAGAAACAACTGTATTTCCGTCCAATATACGTTTCGCATATGCATTAACATTCTCCGAAGTCAGTGCATTACGGATATATTCCATCATTTCCCTGTTTTTCTCATTGACAAGGTCAAGATCAAGTTCCTCACCCATCAACATCAGATCGATAGGTGTCGCCTTTCTTTTCTTTACCGGAGTAGCAAGTGATGAACTATCAAAGAAGTTCTGCCCAAAGATTTGGAACACATCATATATGCAGGTCGAATCCACTTCATAAATATCTTCTTTGGCCTCTATTTCACTTGCATAATACCTGAGCAGATTATTGATCTTGCTCTTTACACTTCCGTCAGAAAGGAGCATGAACTGCGCCTTTTGCACAGCCCTGGTCCTATAGAGAATATGTCTGTCATCGATGGTACGCATGATTGCTTCCATCTCTTCAATGTCCATACGGATCTTCTGAATCAGTTCTTTGATCCGTATGGTCGCCTCTTCCTTATCTACGCGCTCTGTATCTACGTAGTCGTCCACCAGCGCATCCATCAGAGCATCTTCACATTTATCGAGACTTTCATACAAGCTAGTCCTATAGTAGAACAAATTATCATTCGTCTTGAAACGATGGTAGGATCCTACAACGATCTTCTCCTCATACTTTTCAAAAAATTCCAGCACCTCCTCCGGTTTCTTACCGGAAGTTAACGTATTAATATGATCTTCTATTGATGCAGCCAGAATACGAAGCGCCTGGTTAAGATTATCAAAGTCCTCCGATGCCTCCTTCAGAACACCTTCATAAGGACTGCCGTGTTCGGATATATGCTCAAACATCGAATAGATCTTGAACAATTTCCCCTTATACGTGATGATCGAAGGGCTTACAATTTCCTGAAACGATTTTATGATAGGAACAACCTTGTAATTGATCGCTATCTTAGACTCTTCCTCGTACTCTCCCTCTTTTTCAATGAGCCATCCTGTATCCCTTAGTCTCCGAACAAATCCTGTAGCTATAATACGTGTGTCAGAAGAACCGTTATCAAGTTCCTCTTTCTCGTCGTCATCCAATTCTATCTGTTCATCGAGACCCAAGAAATAATCTTCTGCCATATCAAAAATAGTGCTCTTTTCAACTGCATACATAGGCATACGTTTGCACTTGTCCCACGCAAGAGCGAGAAGATCTGCATATTTTCTTTTGTTGATTCCCGTAAGCGGCCGAAATAAATTTTCGCCGATCTCTTCAAAGAGATTCATCTTCCCACTCCTTTCATGGAGATTCTAATATCCAATATCATTTCTGTAGCTTCTTACAAGTCCATCTTCTTCATGTTTTTATCGATAAGTATCTTCCATAACTTGTTATAACTTACTCTCACTACTCTATTCCTCACCTGCTATGCAGTATACATCAGCCTTATCTGCCTACAATAGTACAGGATAAATTATATCGAAGTAACTTTCAATTATCAATAATTATAGATA
>CACZHN010000274.1 GCA_902780985.1 uncultured Lachnospiraceae bacterium
TCTTCCTGTCGGCTTCCAGCCCGTTCTCCGCATAATCTATATCATATCCCTGACCGCCGAGATAAGCTCCCAGCAGCTCACGGATCTCTTTATCGTCTTCAACTATAAGAATTCTTTTGTCCATTTTCGTCCTCGCCCGCATCACCGAAAAGTGTCGTTCCTCAGGTCACAGTCAAAAGAATAACAAATGAAAAAGCCGCCGTCAACGCGGCAGCTTGTCATTACCGTATATATTTACTCGTCCTTTTTCTTATCTTTACGGGTAAGTCCGCCGAAGATAAGCATGGCACATACAGCTGAAATTGTTCCGGTTGCAACTGTATCGAGATTGATTCCGTTCTTATTGCAGATAATGTTTAAAACTATCAGAACTGCTAATACTAAAACGGTTATGAGAAAACCTTTTACAAATTTCATGATCTTATCCCCTTTCCGAAGTCTATACGCTGCACCGACCTCTCTCGGTGCAGCGTTTAAACATTCTTTTCTCTTCAGTACTTAATTAGCACTGAGATGAGCACTTAAATGATGGGCAGAAACCTGTTGAAAGTGCAACAGTGATAGCGATTGTAGCCTCTGCAAGTGTACCACCATCAGGAGTTTCAGCATCTGCAAGCTCCTGAAGTTCCTTCTCATTTACTTCACCCTCAGGTGCATTCATCTGTACGTTCTTTGAATCTTCCATTTTTTTGTTCTCCTTTACAGATATTTTTAAATGTGATTAGCTGCAGCAAGCCTGGCACTCTTTTGTAAGAGTACAATACTTGCCCTTGTTACCAAGGCTGGCGCTGAGATCTGCATACCAACCTGCACCTGCAAGTGCTTCCATATCCTGCTCTGTGAGCTCTACAGATACTTCTCCGCTTGGATTTGACATAAGTGTCTGTACCTTCTCTCTGAGTACGGGATCCTTGATTTCTGATAAATCGTTCATTGTGCTACCTCCTTTTTCGATAATTTGTTTTTACAAGTATGATTATACATACTATGAGGCAGTTTCTACGTTTATGTATCAGAATCGGATTTTTTAATCATTATCGTAACTTGCAGTCTCCGGTTGTTACACTTACGACTAACAAACGTCACTCTTAAACATATCTGCGATCAGATCATCAAAACCTGCGTAGTCCGTATAGCCCTTGTCCAGCCAGTTTCGGACCTCCGCCACTTCTTCTTTATATTCCTCCAGTTCCTTATATTTCTTATTATTCATCTTGAAAACGGTTCTCTGAAGGTCATCGGGCTGCGGGATCTCACCGTCCTCATATATGGCTCTGATCCTTTCCGCAACAGCCAGGAACTGCGGCCGCAGTTTTTCCTCAATATTCTGAGCCTTCAGGTACTCCGCGTTGTAAGTCGCCGCTTCGATCGTTCCTACATTTACGATACCCATATAATCCATAAACTTCTTCAGATAATCGGAAACAAACCTGAGGCCGTTTCCTCCTGAGGTCGATATTACCACTCCGGTTTTTCCCGCAAGCTCCATGACGTGGGTCCAGTAGGACAGTCTGTCCATATATTTCTTCATATTTCCCGAGACAGAATGAAAATACACCGGACTTCCGAGAATTATACAATCCGCCTCCAGCATCTTCTTTCGAAGAACCGGCAGATCATCTCTGACGTCCAGTGTACATTTTCCTTTCATAAAGCATTGCGTACACCCCACACATTCCTCTATATGAGCATTACTTCCGCTGAAAATATCCGCAGATACCCTGAGGTTCGTAACCTCTTCTACGGTCTTAACAAGTCTTTCTGCCAGTATTGCCGTTGTCGAATGTTTATTACAGCTTCCTGCGTACACAAATATCTTTATTATGTTCTTCAATTATTTTAATCCCTTCACCATACGGCTGGACAGCATGCACTCCTCGCCGTTGACCATGTAGATCATTCGATTTTTAAAATCGATCTCCTTTATATTATCTTTATTTACGAGAAATGACCTGTGGCAGCGATAGAATCTGTCATCCACAGATTCCTCGATATCCTTGATCTTTCCCAGAAACTCCATCTGTCTCTTCTTGCAATGCACGATAATCTTGTGAACATTGGAAGAGGTCTCAAAAAACAGCACATCGTCATAATCGACGGAGTAAACCTTCTCTCCGATCTTAATGGAAAATACCGATTGTACCTTATTATGTTCGGATGAGAATCTCCTGTTGGCTTCCAGTATGCATTCGAATATCCTCTTTCCTATGTCGGCCTGGCCATCCTTTAAAATGTAATCCATGGCCTCGATCTTATACATAAATGTAAAGTAACTCATTTCCGAGTGGGTGGTTATAAATACCACAAACCCCCTCGGATCATATAATCTCAGCTCTTTTGCAAGCTCCAGACCGTTGATGTCCGTTCCCAGATCTATATCCAGGAAGTACAGTCCTACCTCATCGGTTGCTTTTACCTTTTCCAAAACGGTATATGGATCGCCCGTAACGCAGCTGAGTTCCATATCGACATCTTCCATGAGGACAATATTTTCTACAATAGTCTTAATTTTTTCTCTCTGTTCATTATCGTCTTCACATACATATATTTTTATCATTGATGCCCTCCGTTCTCTGCAAGCAGTTAAATTCCGAGCACTATTTTATCATAATTGCACGTCTTATGCTCTCATAAGTTCAAGGAATGTATCCTCAAGAGTCTCGCAGGCCTCATAAAGTCCGGTCATAACCACGTTCTTCGACGCAAGAAGTCTTGCAATATCGGTCTTCTCCTTGGTACCGATCTTTACACGCACTTCCTGTTCGTTGGAGCTTAATACCTCATATCCGTGTTCCACAAGGATCTTCTTAGTCATCTCGGTATCCAG
>CACZHN010000275.1 GCA_902780985.1 uncultured Lachnospiraceae bacterium
AGTCATAAACCACACCACTCTTTAATTCATCAGTTACATCCTGTGCAAAACAGTCATAAGGTGATGATGATGCCGGATCTCTGTCGATGATTCCGTAATATCCATAACCCTCTGCTGCTTCAGCGCTGTCTGATCCTGCACTGATCTTGGATGTGCCGCATTCTATAGCCCACATGCTCACATCATCTTCTTCAAAGTACGGATTATCAAGGATGTTTCCCTCGACAGGCTCAGCCTTAGCTACTGCTTCAGTCGCAGCCTCTGTAGCCGCCTCTGTACTTTCGGTAACCGCCTCAGTACTTGCTTCCTGCTTTCCACAAGCACTTACTGAGAGCATCATTGCTGCCGTAAGTCCCAGACTTACAATACTTCGTGTCACTCTTTTCATTTCCTCTTCTCCTAAACCTTTTTTATATATCATTTGTAACTGTTAAGAAGGTAAGCACAATTCGGAATAATCGTCGTGAAAACTTGTTTTCTAAGACATTATTCCGAATTGCGCTTACCCTGTGAAACAGGGTTGCATGAAAATATGAAATAACGTGTCTCCAAAGGAGACAGCAAAGCACGCAGTGCTGTCGTTATGAATATTTCTCATGCAACCTTCTTAACTAAGTATTACCTCTTTACGCGGGCCCCCGCCCCGCCCATTATAGCTTCAACTTCATTTACGCTTGCCATGGATGTGTCTCCAGGTGTTGTCATTGCAAGAGCTCCATGAGCAGCTCCATAATTCACTGCCTGCTCTGCATCACCTGTAGTCATAAGTCCATATACAAGTCCTGATGCGAAGGAATCACCTCCACCAACTCTGTCCATGATTTCAAGTCCATTGTATTCTCTGGACATATAGATCTTATCATCAGCCCAGCAGATGGCTTTCCAATCATTTACTGTAGCTGTCTTTACAGTACGAAGTGTTGTTGCAACTGCCTTGAAATTCGGATACTCATGAGCCGCTTCACTGATCATCTTTCTGTAACCTTCAAGGTTAAGTTCCTTAAGATCACTGTCGTTTCCTTCTATCTCAAAACCGAGACACGCTGTGAAGTCCTCTTCATTACCGATCATTACATCTACATATTTGGCAATCTCTTTGTTGACTTCTCTTGCTTTTTCTATACCGCCGATAGCACTCCACATAGAAAGACGATAGTTAAGATCGTAAGATACTATAGTTCCGTACTTCTTTGCGGTCTTGCATGCTTCGATAACCGTCTTGCATGCCTGTTCCGAAAGTGCCGCATATATACCACCTGTATGAAGCCAGCGCACACCGAGTGTTCCGAAGATATAATCAAAATCGAAATCTTCAGGTGTAGCCTGAGATATAGCTGTATTGGCTCTGTCCGAGCATCCTACGGCTCCTCTTATACCGAAGCCTCTCTCTGTAAAATTAATACCGTTTCTGCATATTCTTCCGATTCCATCAGTCTTCTTCCAGAATATAAGATCTGTATCAACTCCGCCCTGCTCGATGAAGTCTTTCATAAGTCTTCCGACTTCGTTATCCGCAAATGCGGTGATAACAGCTGTTCTGAGTCCAAAGCACTTATGAAGTCCGCGGATAACATTATACTCTCCGCCGCCTTCCCAGGCTCTGAAACTTCTTGCTGTTCTGATTCTTCCTTCACCCGGATCAAGTCTGAGCATAATCTCGCCGAGACTTACCGCATCATATTTACATTCCTCTGCCGGTCTTATATTTAATTCCATTTTCTTATCTCCCGTATATTAATCTTTAGCCTCTTATCTCTTTAACAATATCAGCAGCTTCTCTTACAAGCTTTTCAATCTTATCGAATTCGCCTGCCTTGATCATATCCTTTGAAACCATCCAGCTTCCGCCGCAGGCAAGGATTCTGTTATATGCAAGATAATCCTTTACATTCTCGGCATTGATTCCGCCTGTAGGCATAAAGGAAAGATTCACATATGCCGCAGCAACTGCTTTTATCATCTTTATTCCGCCTGCAGGTTCAGCAGGGAAAAACTTTACAAGATCGAGTCCGAGTGACATAGCAAGTTCCATCTCACTCGGTGTCTGTGTTCCCGGAGTAACGGCAACACCCTTTTCTATACAGTATTTTACGGTATCGGGATTAAGTCCCGGACTTACTATAAACTCGGCTCCTGCATTTACTGCTCTGTCTACCTGTTCTCTTGTAAGCACGGTACCGGCTCCTATGAGCATCTCAGGATGCTCCTTCTTCATTATCTTTATCGACTCCTCAGCCGCTTCGGTTCTGAAAGTAACCTCGGCACACGGAAGTCCTCCTCTGCAGAGTGCATCAGCCAGCGGCTTTGCATCCTTCACATCATCCAGAACAACAACAGGAACTATTCCTGTCTTCTTCAGAGCTTCTTTAATCTCGCTGTTATTCATAGTCTAATCAGTTCCTCCTAAAATTCAAAAAATTCTTTTGCATTATTGTAACAGATATCTTCAATCATCCTGCCAAGATATTCCATATCTGCGGGATATTCACCCTTCTCCACCTTTTCACCTACCATGTTGCAGAGAATTCTTCTGAAGTATTCATGTCTCGGAAAAGACAGAAAGCTTCTGGAATCCGTAAGCATTCCGATAAATCCGGAGAGAAGGCCGCCGTCACACAAAGTTTCAAGCTGCTGCTTCATGCCGTCCATATGATCCATGAACCACCATGCGCTTCCCAGCTGAACCCTGCTTCTGATACCCATTTCATTTCCTTGAAAATTTCCTGCCATCGCCATAAGCATAGGCATATCCTTAGGATTAAGGCAGTAAAGAATTGTACGAGGAA
>CACZHN010000276.1 GCA_902780985.1 uncultured Lachnospiraceae bacterium
TTGTTATGATTTTGAGTTTTCGTTTGTTTATTTCTCCACATTACAGGAAGAGCAGCAGCTGACCGAAAAACTGAATCAGATTTATCAGTCACTGGGTCTGGATGCCATGTCGGAATATGACAAGCTTCAGACTATATACAGATACATTTGCGAGAATGTGGATTATGATCATGAAGGATACTTTAATAAGAAATATCATAATGATATTGATCCTGAAATCTATTCGGCAACTGCGGCATTGCTAAAGGGAAAAGCAGTATGTAACGGTTATGCACTGCTTTTATACAGGATGGCGCTGGATAACGGTATCGATTGTAGATTTGTACTGGGATTCCTATTAAAGGGAGGCAGCGACTGGGAATCCCACGCATGGAATCTGATCAGAGTGGGCGACAAATACTACTATGCGGATTGGACCGGGGCTGATTTTACGTTGACGAGATATTTCCTGTACGGATCGGAGACTTATGCGGACCATAAAGTCCATATCACGTGTTTGGCTGAATTTGAAGACTGCGGATATACCATAAGTAAAACGGATTATGATAAAGATTCGGGATTCGAAGGCGGTAATCCGGTACAGCCCGGCGACAAACCGGAAGAGAAGAGTGAATACAAGGTTACATTGCTTGCAGGAGAGCATTCAAAAGGATTTAAGGGTGACGACGGAAAATATACAAACCGCATTGAAATGACAAAAGCCGCAAAACATCCGTTAGGTGAAATGCAGATACCCGAAGCGGAGAGCGGATATTTATTCGAAGGATGGAAGATAGAAGGAACGGATTCACTGTTCAGAACCAAAGATATGTACGATAAGGTATCGAGGGATTCCAGATATATAGAAGAGTATTATCTGAAAAATGATATCACTGTAACAGCTCAGTTTAAGAAAAGTTTTACGGTTACATTTAAGGATGAAACAGGAGCGGGCTTTTACGGACAAAACGGAAATACGTATGTTAAAGAGTACACCGTCGCCGTAGGTAAAAGCTTATATGAAGTACCGTATGTGGATGAAGAACAGGAATTGGTATTTGCAGGCTGGAAGAGAGTGGATACAGGAGAATTTTTCAGCTATAGCGATCTTAAACTGTTGAAAGCTTTTGTTCCCGACAAGGACGGAATAGTGTTCCTGGCTCAGTACACAACCAATATAACCATTACATATAAAAAGGCAGAGGGAAGCCAGGGATACAGTGTGTCCCGTTGGGACGATAAGCTTGGTAAAAGGGTAACCGAGATTAAAGATGAATATATAAGCTATGCACTGAAGGGTGAAGTGCTGTATGAAAAAGTTCCGCCGGTAATTGCACCGGAAGGAAAGATGATTACGGGATATAAGGATTCAGAAGGCAAGTTCTATCCCCTCAGCAGTATGTGGGGAGAGATAAGACTGAATAAAAATGTGGAACTGACTCCTGTATTCGGGGATTATTATAAAGTAACACTGGATGCGGGAATAGCATGGTTTCAAACATTGGATGTTGCTAAGGGACATTATGATTCGCAAAAGACTATAGCGATAAGAGTTCCTAAAGGAGATAAGATCGGAGCAGCTAATTCCGATCTGGAATATGCGATTTATGATAAATACGATGATATGAAACTTATGGGCTGGAAGGATAGCAACGGCGTCTTTTTGACAAAAGAAGAACTGTATAGCTATACACCGACAAAGAATACAACACTTGATGCGATATGGAATATTGACAGTACGCTTATTTCATACAGAACCCATGTACAGAGCTACGGCTGGCAGGACTTTGTATATCACGGAAATGTATCCGGAACCGTAGGGCAGGCAAAAAGACTGGAAGGAATTGAAATAAAACTTGATAAAAAGCAAGTGGGAGGCGGTATAGAGTATCGTACTCATGTTCAGAGTATAGGCTGGCAGGACTGGAAACATGACGGAGAAATGGCCGGAACCAGCGGTCAGGCGAAGAGACTTGAAGCAATCCAGATAAGACTTACCGGAAGGCTTGCAAAATATTACGACGTATACTACAGGGTTCAGGCGCAGAGCTACGGCTGGCTGGGCTGGGCTAAAAACGGAGAAACAGCCGGAACGGAAGGGCTTTCAAAACGACTTGAAGCTATACAGATAATGATTGTCAGTAAGGATCGGGTATTGGGTTCAAATGAAAAGTATTTCGGAGTTAAGCTGGATGACATGGCGAAAATTACAAGTTCCACCAAGCAGACTCCGGGAGTGGCATGTATCTCAAAGGATCCGTTCATCACCTACAGAACCCATGTTCAGAGCTTTGGCTGGCAGAATTTTGTTTCAAACGGAGCCATGTCCGGAACCAACGGTCAGGCAAAGAGACTGGAAGGAATCGAGATAAATGTAGGAAATCTTGCCTACAGCGGAGGCATAAGATACAAGACACATATCCAGAAGATAGGCTGGCAGGACTGGAAGAGCAACGGAGCTATGTCCGGAACCGCAGGACAGTCACTGCGTCTCGAAGCAATAGCCATAGAGCTTACGGGAGAGGCCGCAAAGCATTACGATGTATACTACAGAGTACATGCGCAGGGCTACGGCTGGCTGGGCTGGGCCAAGAACGGACAGAATGCCGGAACGGCCGGGCTTGCCAAGAGACTGGAAGGAATCCAGATAGTCCTTGTAGAAAAGGGCAAACCGGCACCGGGCAAGACCTATAACGGAATAACATCAACCAACGACAAGACCTATATTTCAAAATAAAAAAAGGCTCTCGGAGACGGGGGTTGTGAAACACGGGGACGGAGGTTAAG
>CACZHN010000277.1 GCA_902780985.1 uncultured Lachnospiraceae bacterium
TCCGCTTTATAACAGAATGTGGCAGGCACATATAGGTGCAAGAAAATGGTCTGCAGGAAAGGCGGGTAGATAGAATGTTCAGTACAGTTAAAAGAATAATAGCGTGGTGTGGAGACTTTAAGGGCGACCTCTTTTTAGGATTTGTATTCTCCTTCTTTTCGTCTTGGATGGTTGCAGCACCAGTGGCCTTTGCAGGATTTACAATTGCCCAGATATTTGAAACCTTAAAGGCGGGAGATAACATTTCGAGTATATTATGGCTTGAGTGCCTTGGAGTTATTACAGGACTGACGATTGGAAGATTTCTTTTTGATTATCTTAAGGCGAGATATCATGAGAAGATAGGATATCTGCTTATAGCGAGGGACAGGATAAAGATAGGTGAGGCACTGAAGAGAGTATCTCTCGGTTACTTTCAGACAAATGATACGGGAGCAATCCTGAATGCTATAACCACGGGACTTCATGCACTTGAAAACATGGGTATACGAATGGTGGACGGATTCGTCGGAGGATACCTGAACTTTATATGTATACTCATATTCCTGATAGTTATGTGTCCGAAGGCAGCGGTGATAGCTGTAGTCGGAGTTGCGGTCTCATTTATATTCCTCTGTATGATATCGGTGCACAGTTCAAGAAACACCAAGGTCCTGAATCAGGAAAATGAAAAGCTGACTCAGGCGGCACTGGAATATACCAGAGGACTTCCTGTAGTTAAGTCCTTCGGAATGGAAGGAGCGTCCATTGCTTCGTTCAGAGGAGCGGTTAACAGTGCTGCACTGAAGGCAGCAAGTGTATGCATGATAATATCGGTGGTATACGCCGGACTTGCGGGAGAGATGGAACTTACATATGTTATCATCACCGCATTTTTATCTATGTCCATATTCGGTTCCATTGAACCGATATCCGACAGTGCCCATGTGCTGGCTGTCATAAACAATGCACTGGATAAGCTGGATGAGATATCGGAAGGAAGTCTGCTGGATTCGGAGGGCAGAGATATAAGACCGGAGAGATTCGATATAGAATTTAAGGATGTGGACTTTTCCTACGATAAAAAAAGAAAGATACTTTCCGACGTATCCTTCAGACTTCCGCAGGGAAGCACCACGGCCATCGTCGGTCCTTCCGGCAGCGGTAAGACCACCATATGCAATCTTATAGCAAGATTCTATGATGTGACGGCGGGAAGCATATCTGTAGGAGGACATAATCTGAAGGATTATACCTGCGACAGTCTGCTGTCGAATATCTCCATGGTATTTCAGAATGTATATCTCTTCAACGACACCATAAGAGCGAATATTTGTTTCGGAAGAGATAACGTAACGGAAGAAGAGATGATAGAGGCGGCCAAGAAGGCCAGATGTCATGACTTCATAATGGAAATGCCGGACGGGTACGATACGGTTATCGGTGAGGGCGGAGGAACTCTTTCGGGAGGACAGAAACAGAGAATATCCATTGCGAGAGCCATCCTTAAAGATGCACCGATCATCATCCTTGATGAGTCTACGGCAAGCATAGATCCTGAAAACGAGCATCTGATACAGGGAGCCATAACGGAACTTTCGAAGGGTAAGACAGTCATCATCATAGCTCACAGACTGGCTACCATCGAATCCGTAGATCAGATACTGGTAGTGGATAACGGAAGGATTATCGAAAAAGGAACCCATGCCGAACTGGTGACAAGAGGCGGCAAGTACTGCGAATTCGTAAAGATAAGACAGAAAGCCGAGAACTGGCAGATAGCCTGACACTCAGGTGAATTATCAAAAATTAAATTGACAATTTTTAGCGAACAGTGTATTCTAACAAATGTTGGTGAACGCTGTTCGCTTATTTTGTGAAAGGAGGTAAATATGCCGAGAGATAAAACCGAGAATCATGAGAAGATCCTTACGGCGGCCTATGATGAGTTTCTGAAGTACGGATTTAATGATGCATCCATGAGACGTATAGCTGCAGCATGCGGAATGAGTGCATCGGGTTTATACAAGCATTTCCCAAGCAAAGAGGAAATGTTTTCCGCGTTGGTGGAACCTGCATACGACGGCCTCAAGAAAGAATATTTCGAGGTGATGGATCGGGAACTGGATTCCGTGGATGAAAACTTCATAGACAATCTATGGGATGAAAATGCGGATACCGTATGGATCATCAGGTACATATATAAGCATTTCAATGCATTTAAGCTTCTGGTCTGCAGATCGCAGGGAACCAGATACGAGAATTATGTGCATGAGCTGGCGGTGATGGAAGAGGAATCCACCCGGAAATATATAAAGAAGATGAAAAGTATGGGGATAAATCTGAAAATGATACCCAAGAAGGAATATCATCTTTTTGTAACCACAAATATAAATGCCATCTTTCAGACTGTGACGCATGACTTTACAGAGAAAGAGGCGGTGTCCTATGCCCGACATATGGATGCGTTCTATGTAGCGGGCTGGAAGAAATTGATGCTGGGTGAATCATAATGTTATTGGATCGGGCTCTTCGGAAGAGGGGCTTGGTCAGATAACATTTTTATTTACTCACATGGTTAGATAAAGCTAACATATATTATTTACAATTAATTAAACGGCATATCATGTTAAACATAAGAAAGGACAGGATGATGAAAGAAAAAGAAAAGAAGAAGTCAACCCTGGGATGGGTTATGGAGTTTGCGGGCATTGACAGGAAGGCATACATTTTCAGCGTGCTGATGGCAATCGTCAGTGTTCTCGCGGGCTTTGCACCTTATCTGTTTGTCGCGAATATAGTTAAAGCCCTGACGGAAGGAGAGAAGGAACTCGGATTTTATCTGACCCAGTGTGGATTCATATCCGTATGCTGGCTGGTGAATAAGATATTTCATTCCATATCCACAACCATGTCTCATAAGGCAACCTTCGGTGTGCTGGCGGAGATCAGAAGAAGGCTTACAAAGAAGATGAGCCGCATGCCACTGGGTGATGTATTGGAGGAATCATCGGGTTCATACAAGAATATAATCATCGAGAGAGTTGATTCCATCGAGACTACTCTGGCACATATCATTCCGGAGGTTATATCCAACTGCATAGTGCCGGTGGGAATATTCATCATGATGCTAAAGGTGGACTGGAGACTGGCACTTATATCGCTGATCAGCCTTCCCGTGGGAATGATATTCTTCAGTCTGATGATGGTGGGAGCGGGAGAAAGCTTCAACAATACCATAGTTAAGACTAAGGCGTTAAATGATACGGCAGTTGAGTATATCAACGGAATCGAGGTTATCAAGGCATTCGGAAAATCGAAGTCATCTTACGAGAAGTTCAGAGTTGCCGCAAAAGAAGGTGCTGACTGCTTCATCGAGTGGATGAGACGATGCAATCTGTGGCAGAATCTGGCGATGACCATTATGCCGGCACAGCTTCTGACCCTGCTTCCTTTCACAGGCTGGTTTTATCTGACCGGCCGTGTCACGGGT
>CACZHN010000278.1 GCA_902780985.1 uncultured Lachnospiraceae bacterium
CGGTCATACTTTGCATCTTTATTCCACTCTTCAAGCTTTATAACCAGATCTATCTGCTGTGAGAGCTTAACGCACTCAACACCGAACATAGTCTTAACATCGATGATTCCGATACCTCTCAGCTCGATGAAGTTCCTGATCATCTCCGGCGACTGACCTATAAGTGTATCATCACTTATTTGCTTAATCTCAACAACGTCATCAGCAACCAGTCTGTGTCCACGCTTTATAAGCTCAAGGGCAGCCTCTGACTTACCGATACCGCTGTCTCCCATGATAAGAACACCTTCACCGAAAACATCGACAAGAACAGCATGAATAGAAATTCTAGGAGCCAGCTCCTCATGAAGCCATCTTACTGACTCATGTACGAAAGACGATGTTGTAGCCGCACTTGTAAGAATAGGAATACCGTGCTTCTTTCCTTCTTCAATTATAAAATCATAAGGAATAATATCTCTACAGAATACAAGACATGGAATCGGGAATGAGAACAGCTGATCAAAGATCTTTATATTCTCTTCCTTGGAATGCATATCAGCAAGATAGGCATGCTCAACATTTCCGCATATCTGTACTCTGGAAGAATCGAAATGTTCAAAGAATCCGGCAAGCTGAAGAGCCGGTCTGTTAATATCAGGATCGGTAATAAGAATCTTATCCGTGTTGATCTCCGGTGTATGATTCTTAAGGTTCATCTTATTTATAAACTGTGTTAGTGTAACACTATATTCTGCCTCCATCACTACCTCCTCGTCATGAAGTATATCAGACTGCCGTACCTTTCTTGGGGCACTAAGATATAATACCATATATCAGACCATTTCTCACTATATTATTTCACTAATTAAATAAGATATGATAAAATAATGCTCGGTCAGATATACATGAAAGTCCCGCAGCCGGGCTGATGAGATTCAAGGAGATTTGTCGTGAGCGATAGCATTTTCAATTTTGAAGAAGAACTGGGTAAACTGCCTCACAGTCCCGGTGTTTATATTATGCACAGCTCAACCGAGGAAATCCTCTACGTCGGAAAGGCTGTGGATCTTCATAACCGTGTAAGGCAATATTTCCGAAAAGGTCACGGTCATAACGGTTCTCTTAAGATTGCTAAAATGGTAAGCCTTATATCCTACTTCGAATATATCGTTACGTCTTCTGAGATGGAAGCTCTTGTGCTCGAGTGCAACCTCATCAAGGAACATCGTCCAAGATTTAACACTCTCATGACAGATGATAAGGGATATCCATATATCAAAGTGACCGTCGGCGAACGCTTTCCTAGAGTCGTATACAGCCACAGAATGGCACGTGATAAGTCCAAGTATTTCGGACCTTACACCGACAGAGGAGCCGTTCATGATACAGTTGCTCTAATCAAAAAGCTCTTTAAGATCAGGAACTGTAATAAAGATCTTAACAAATCTGATCTCACTGAGCGTCCTTGTCTGTATTACCAGATCGGTCAGTGTTCTGCTCCATGCGCAGGGCTTATCACTCCGGAAGAATATGGAAAGCAGATTGAATCAGCCATGCATTTCCTGAATGGAAATTATAAAGATATAATAGATAACCTGAAGCTGGAAATGCAGGACCATGCTTCAAAGTTGGAATTTGAGAAAGCTGCCGAAAAAAGAAATCTCATCGACAGCATAAATACCGTTATGGAACGTCAGAAGGTAAGCAATTCCACCGGCAATGACAAGGACATTATTGCAATTGCCAAAAACAGCACCGACGCAGTAATATCCATCTTCTTTGTACGAGACGGTAATCTTCTGGGACGCGATAATCATCATATGTCAGTAGATGAATCTGACAGCGATTCTGAAATAATCACTGAATTTGTAAAGCAGTATTATAATTCAACACCATTTGTACCTAAGGAGATTATAACTGTATCTCCTCTCTGTGAGGAAAAGCTTATAGAGGAATTTCTTGAGGACAAGAAGGGTCAGCGTGTATATATCCATGTACCTCAGAAGGGCGAAATGAAGGCTCTTATGAAGCTGGCACAGGATAATGCCTTACTTGTACTCTCTCAGGATATTGAGCGTATAAAGCGTCACGAAAAACGTACCATCGGAGCTTGCAAGGATATCGCAGATCTTATAGGCGTTGATAAGGTATCACGTATGGAAGCTTTTGATATATCTCATATTTCCGGATATAATCAGGTTGCATCCATGGTAGTATTTGAAAACGGAGAACCAAAGAAGAACTCCTACAGAAAGTTCAAGCTTAAAACCCTCGAAGGTGCAGACGACTACGCAGCCATGAAGGAAGTTCTCTCCCGTCGTTTTACCGACGAAAAGCTTTCAGTCCTTCCGGACGTTCTTATGATGGATGGTGGTAAAGGTCAGGTAAATGTAGCGGAAATGGTTCTGGACAGTCTCGGAATCGATATTCCTGTATGTGGAATGGTCAAGGACGATAACCACAGGACCAGAGGTCTTTACTATAAAAATGTGGAGCTGGAATTTCCAAAAGGAAGCGAAGCCATAAATATGATAACCGCACTTCAGGATGAAACACACAGATTTGCAATATCATATCATAAATTACTCAGATCCAAAGAACAGATCCATTCCATATTGGATTATATCGACGGTATAGGTCCGAAGAGGCGGAAGGCTCTTCTCCTCTACTTCAAGAATATCGAAGCAATAAAAAACGCATCCGTAGAAGAGTTGGCCGAAGTTGACGGCATGAACTCTGCGGCTGCGGAAAAGGTATATGAATTTTTCAATAAATAACTTAT
>CACZHN010000279.1 GCA_902780985.1 uncultured Lachnospiraceae bacterium
GAGAAACTCATCCAGCGCTCCGAACATTACTCCGTACTCCATGTGATGACCGTAGAGAATAGAATAATCATCCGAAAAATCCGCGCTGTTTCTGCTGTCCAGAAATATGCTTCCCGACAACGAATACTCACCGTAAGGATTTAAATTCAGATATTTCATATTATCCGCCGCCTGCATGACCGGATAATCTATATTTGTTCCGTCTATGGTTATCCACGCAACCATGTCTTCGGTAATCGGCGAATCATCCGCCATACCGCTTCCCGCGCGAGGTTTATATTTCAGATATCCGTCATCACCGGCTTTATTATATACATACCATGTATCGTAAAGGCCGTAGCAGACTATGAGAAGTGCTATAACAAACACAAAGAGCATAATCTTCTCGTATAAAATATTAAGTGTGATCCAGAATCTTCTCAAAGCCCACCTCTATTTAACAACTCTTCTTACTCTTCTTCATATCTCTTCTTAGAACGAACCGCAAAGAATATTATTCCGATTAAAATGATAATACCTGCGATAACCCATGGAACTACTGAAAGTAAGATTCCTGTAGGGATTACCCCGGTTTTTGTATTTGTAAATGCAACTGTAGTATTTCCATCAAAAACTTTACCCGCTACTATTCCGTCGCTGATTGTCTCAGGCGAAGCTGGGGCAGAATCCTTTGTAATAACTGCAGTTTTCGTATATTCCTCATTATCCTCTGTAATAGTATATGTGCTGTTAAGCGGAAGACCCATTATGCTCACTTCATCGCCGTGCTGAAGATATACATCGAATCCTTCTTTAAGCTGTAATCCTGTGACATACGTCTTTGCGTTAGCTGTCTTAACTGTATCCAGCGTATAAGTTGTTGCTGTATTGATATCTGTTCCGAGCACATCCTGTCCGTTGATTGGATAGTAAGCATCATTAACGATATTGTCATCCTGAACTCTTATATTAAACTTGAAGTACTTATCCTTTGAGCCCTGATTTCCCGCAACTGTTTTGGTAACCTTTAGAGTATATGTCGGATATGTATTGGTAAATCTGTCAGATTTTGTTCCGGCTTCTGCCCCGTTTGTTCCGGTCGCAGCTCCATCCACAGCCGAACTCTTTGGGTTGCTGTCAATCTTTCCTTCATACATTGTATATCCCTGAACAGCCAGCTTTCCTGTACCGTCATCCATTATATATACATCCAGTGTTCTTGTGAGTACCGAATCATATCCGAAAACTGTATTGGTTGTGTTTTCCTCAATATAATATCTGTATACGCCCGGCTCATTAAAACTTACCTTGGTAAGATCAACCGTAACCGTCTTTTTTTCAAATGTATAACTTGCGAAAGGTGAATTCTTGACCTCATTTCCGGTATCTGTATTATCTGCCTCACCTGCGGCAAATGTTGCCTTTTCGACAGTAATATCCATAGGTCCCGGCTTAACCTGAAGCTCACCGGTACCTGCCTGCTTAATCTCAGTGTCATTCGGCACGGATACATTAAAAGAGAATTCTACCTGAGGGTTAGTAGCTCCTTCCTTAACAACAAGATACTTATAAAATGTTGTTGTTCCTCCGTTAATGGCAGTATACTTTGATACTGTACCGTCAGCGCTTACCGGCACCGCGGCCAGCACTGCCATTGCAACTGCCATAAACAGTCCCTGCAGTTTTCTCTTGATTTTTCCTTTCATTTTACATACCTCCATATGTGTCTTATATTATTATGTCCGCAAATACGGGCAATAGTTCATTTATCTATATTCCTCTCCTTCTCAGGATCATAACTATCTTTCCTTTAGTTTCCGCTATAGGTATGGCTCCGAAGGACCTGCTGTCATTAATGTCATCTCTGTAATCGTTAAGGACAAATACCGTATCTTTCGGCACTTCATACGGATAACTTATCTTCGAGCCCTCAGCCGTTGTCGGGTATACGGTATTTTCAAACACTCCGTATCCGTTAACCATAAGCTTTCCGTCAAGGATATCCACCCTGTCGCCTTCCACAGCCGCAATCCTTCCGAAATATACTTTGCCATCTTTCATATAAACTATCTCGTCACCTGCCGAAAGAGAAGCCAGCTTATAAGTAATGCAAAGATCACCGTCTTTTATCATAGGATATCCGGAATTACTGTGATTTACGTATATCCCCACGACAAATATAAGAAGAATCGCCACAACCAATGCCGTAATGCCGACTTTAATAAAAAACTCGGCAGCAATACTTGCGGTACTCTTCTTTTTCTTTGACTCCTTTGAGGTCTCTGTATTATTACTTTTAGTATTCTTATTCTCTGTATCTCTTGTGTCCATATCCTAAACGCAAAATAAAAAGAAATCTCTTTCTGTCCCCCAAAAATGGGGTCCAAAACACCGATCCCACACAATAAAAAAATTTAATTAATATACGTTAAAATTCTATCACCTCAATTGACTTAAATCAAGTATACTTCCGTCCCGTCCTTTCTTCGAACATACACCCATTTTACAAAAAAATAAGAAAGGACAACCTCACGATTGTCCTTTCTTATATCGATTTTACTCTTCTTCCTTATCCTTGTTTCCCAGTGTCTGTGTAAGATAATCATTAACTATCTTAGCAACATCATCAGGATCGTATCCGTGTACCGCAGCTGCCTGCTCTAGTGTCTCCATCTGAGCTGCGAAGCAGGATATGCAGTGCATACCAACCTTCATAAGTACAAGTGAAGCATCCGGATACCATGCTACGATATCTCCGATA
>CACZHN010000280.1 GCA_902780985.1 uncultured Lachnospiraceae bacterium
GGACGTTTACTTCATAAACAATCTGTTCCAGGATTCCAAGGGACGTCTCTGGGTAGCCACAAACAACTATGGTCTCTTTTATATAAAGGGAAGCGAGACGGTGCATTTCTCCAGCGAATATTATAACGGCGTGAAATGCGTGAATGACGTCTGCGAAGGCAGCGACGGCACTATCTACGTAGCTACGGCATACGGAATCTATACCGTAAACGAAGAGTCAAATACCCTTGTGAGAAATGAGTATTTTGCAAGACTTAACGTAAAGAAGGTTACACTTGCCGGAGATTCCATATGGGGAATATATAACGGCAATACTATTTTCAGACTTGATAATGACGGGAAATATATAAGAATAAGTTCTCTTGATTATACGGAATACGAACTTTCAACCATTACATCCGATGACAACGGATTTATCTATGCCGGTACTATCGGCAGTGATATCCTGAAGATTTCTTCGAATAACAATGTATCCATGCTCCGTGCGGGAAAAGACGGTATCAACTGCATATATCCCGTAGGAGACAGAATATATGTCTGTGCGGATGAAGGCTTCGGATATTTTGTAAATAATGATTATTCTCAGGTATACGGACTTGTTCAGGACGGATATCTTTCTTCTATGCTCGTGGACTATGAGGGGAACTTCTGGATCTCTTCAAGCAGAATGGGCCTTCTTTACATGGGAAGAGGAAAGTTCACGGATTTCAACAACAGATACGATGTTCCGGAGAGTTCCACCAACTGTATAGCCCAGTTCGGCGGAAAGAAGTATATCGGTACCGATAACGGTCTTATAGTTCTGGACAGGACCAACAGAGTGGTTAATTCCGACCAGCGTATATCTTCAATAGTGGATTATATCGGAAATTCGGGTATCAGACACATTCTCTGCGATTCAAAGGGAAATCTCTGGTTCAGTACATACAGACGTCAGGGTGTTGTTCGTTATTCACCGGACGGATCGATCAAAAACTTCGACAGATATGCGGGCCTCCGTACTAATCTTGTTAACTGTACATACGAGCTTTCCGACGGAAGGATAGCGGTTGCTACAGAGGAAGGTCTGGCTATCATTGAGACAGACGGCTCCATTAAGGAAAACTACAGCTATGAAGACGGACTGGAGTATTCGAATATCCTGTCTATTTACGAAGATGAAGACGGAACTATTCTTGCAGGTTCGGACGGCGGCGGAATCTATCTTATATCAAAGTCGGGCATTGAAAATGTAACCGACGATGACGGACTTTCTTCAAATGTTATCAATTCTATCAAGAAGGGCTCACAGGGTATCTGGATCGGAACGGATAACGGTCTGTCATATTATGACGAAACTTTCAGAGGAATCAGCAATATCGATTTCTCCAACAATATATACGACATTGTCGTTGAAGAAGGAAAGGTATGGATACTCGGTTCAAAGGGACTTCTTGCTACTACGGAGGAAGAACTCCTCAGTACATCCGATCTTTCCGAGCGTTATTTTGCTGCAGGCGACGGCCTCAGCAGAAAGATAACCATTAATTCCCACAACATGATGGATCCTGCGGGTAATCTCTATCTTTGCTGTAATACGGGAATCATGACATTTAACACAAAGAATGTATACAGCAATTCCACACCGCCGAAGCTAACGGTTTCGGAAGTGGATGTAGACGGCAAGATCTATTATCTGGATCAGATCGGCGGTGAGCTTACGGTTCCTGCCAATACACAGCGAATAGCAATTACATTTTCCGTACTCAGCTATATAAACAGAGATAATATATCCGTTACATATAAGCTTAACGGTTTCGATAATTCGGAAGTTACACTTAACGGAAATGATACCTTCCAGGCAGTTTACACAAACCTGGACGGAGGCGAGTACACATTTACCGTTAGTGCGGTCAACGGAGACGGCGTTCAGACCGATCAGGATATAACCTTTACGCTCATCAAAGAGAGAGGCTTCTTTGAGAAGACCAGTGTGCGTATAGGTTTCCTTGTTATGGTTTCGCTTCTGATGGGATTTATTATATTCAATCTCTTCAGGATCAGAAATCAGGTTGAGGGTAAGAATAAAGAGCTGGAGAATCTGGTTCAGGAGCATGAGACTGTCCTTAAGAGCAGTACGGCAAAAACCGACTACCTGGCTAACATGAGCAACGAGATAAAGATTCCTGTAAATGCCATGATCTCTACGGCGTCAAAGCTTCTTCGTGAGTCCGATTCCGACGAAGAGGAAAAGGAAGGTCTCAGAGCCATTGTGGCAACGGGAAATGACGTTCTCGAACGAGTTGATGAGACTATCCAGCTGGCTCAGCTTGAGTCCGGCTCTGTGGTTGCTTTAAGCGAGCCGTATTCCCTTACGACTCTTATCTGCGATCTTTCGGACAAGATGGTGAATGTGCTTTCGGAGCAGCCTATAAAGTTCCTTGTGGATCTGGGTGAAAATATTCCGGATGTTCTTATAGGAGATTTCGATAAGCTGAAGTCGGTTCTTGAGATCATCCTTGATAATGCTTGCAAGTTTACCAAGGAAGGCTCCATCACTCTTACGGTAGACAGTTATAAAAACCCTGATAAAACGGAAGAGACAGACGAAGAGAGACTTCTCTTCAGCATTTCCGATACGGGTATCGGTATGTCCGAAGACAGAATGGAACATATCTTCGAGATATTCTACATCAACGAAGGAAGAGATATGGGCGGATATCCGGGAAGCGGAATCAGCCTTGTCATAGCTAAGAAGCT
>CACZHN010000281.1 GCA_902780985.1 uncultured Lachnospiraceae bacterium
GGTAAGATAAGTACACCGATCGATATCCTGAATAAACCTGGAAAACTTACAGATGACGAGTTTGCTATCATGAAGCAGCACGCTGCAAACGGATATGAGATTCTGAAGGGAATCACTGTCATGCCGAATCTTGCACTTGGTGCAGGATATCATCATGAGAGAATAGATGGAAAGGGATATCCAAGAGGCCTTAAGGGTGATGAGATCCCTGAGATAGCGCAGGTTATAGCAGTTGCGGACTGTCTGGATGCTATGACATCTACAAGACCTTATCGTAAGGCTATGCCGCTTTCTAAGGCCATCAGCATCATAAAGGATATATCAGGAACACAGCTGAGTTCCAAGGTGGTAGATATATTCCTTCAGCTCGTGGATGAAGGCGCTTTCGATGAACTGAGAGCTGAGACGGAAGGACAGCAGGAAGAGAAGAAAGAAGAGAAGCCGTAAAGAAAGACCGAAGAGAAGAAAGAAGAGAAGCCGGAAAGAAAGACCGAAGAGAAGAAAGAAGAGAGACCGGAAGGAAAGACCGAAGAAAAGAAGGAAGATAAAGCAGAAGAAAAGACTGAAGATAAAAAGGCTTAAGAGAGTGGCATAAGGGTGTAAAAATATAGGGTATAGACGAATGACGGGAGGGGTTATATGTTTACCTGGAATCTCCAATACGTATCAAAGACAAGACTTGCCGATTCATTAAAACAGCTGATGATCGATTACGGAAAGAATAATGATATCCTTATAAGGATTCATACATCGATACACGAACCTGATGATGCGGTGGATCTTGCTGCATTTATCAAAAGTATTGTTCCGAGAGCACATATCTTCGGAACGAGTACATCTGCCGTTATTAACGGCGGAAAGCTGTTGCATGATCAGTGCATTATATCTATCACACAGGTATCGGAGGGAAGCATCCTCTCAGCGAGAGTTCCTACTTTCGATACGAAGACCGGTGAGATGATAGATGCACATGAATTGGGGATGAATATTAAGGCAAAGGTAGTAAGAGATGATACAAAACTTATGCTGACATTTTTTACTCTTCTCTATCCGGATGTAGCCAGATTCGTAAATATGAGTAACGAACTTATGCCGGGAGTTCAGATGATAGGCGGTGTAGCCGAGAAGAATGATCTGAACGGGGATACTTACGGAGGTCTGGGCTTTATCTTTGATGAGAACGGAAGTTCGGATAAGGATGCAATCTTTGTATCTATCAGCGGAGAAGGCGTTGACAGGGTAACTTCCTTTGTTTCGGGAGCCCAGGTTGTAGGTGAAGAACTTACCATAACCGAGACAGACGGTAGGAAAATAATAACCATAGATGACAGACCGGCATCACAGGTTTTCCTGGAAGGTGTGGGAGATAAGATAAAAGAGAATCCGCAGATGGGCTTCTTCTTTCCTTTTGTATATACGGGGGAAGTGGATGCTCCGTTTATGGTCGGTTATCAGGATGACGGGCTTCTTATAAGTCATAATACGATCATAGGAGCGAAAATCAAAAGAGCTTTCATATATGACAGAAAGATAATATCCGACAATCGAAAAATGTTTAATAAAGTTGAATCTTTCGATAAAGCGGAGACTATATTCGGATATTCCTGCAGAGAAAGATTGAGAGTATATCCGAACAGTGCAAACTGGGAACTGTCCATATATGAAAATTCAAATATGAGCGGATGTTTGACAAACGGCGAGATAAGTTCGGCGAACGGTAAGAATGTTTTTACGAACTGTTCTTTTGTTGTGTCGGTACTGGGAGAACAGGAGGGAATGCAGAACTATAATCCGTATGCATTTTCTCACGTCGGTATACTTGCTGAGGATAACAGGGATCTGATCGATTATCTTGTGGAAATCGAAAGCAGCAGTGATGAGGAGAAATCTTCTCTCAGTGACAGCATTCTCCATATGGTAAAAGAATTCGAGATAAAGCTTCTGTATTCGGAAAAAGAAGGTATAGCCAACGAGGCCGCTCTCAATATGGATATAAAGATGGGCGGTTATGACAGAGTATGTATTATAGATGTTCTGGATACCACGGGTATGCCTATAGTATTTTCGGAACAGCTTATTGAGAAAACGTATAATTACTACATCTCAAGGTGCACTTCATTTGCTACCAGAATGGACTATCGAATGTATCTCATAGATCACTGGAAGGTAGCGATAGCGGCTCCTTCATATACGGTGTCACTGTCGAACTTTGCGGATGATATGAGAATACTTCAGAAAGAGTTATTTGATGCATCGGAAGAATATATTTCTATCGTTCCGGTGTTCTGCGTCATAAATGACTGTACGGTGGACGGCCTGGAAACGATATACAACTCCGCACGTATAGATATGATGCATAAAAATGAGCAGTTTCTGATATGCGACAACGAAGAGGGCAGTATAGATGAGGAGAGCATAAGAAAGAAATACCACATGGTAAATGTTATAAATCATGCTCTTTCGAATGATAAGGTTATTCCGTATTTTCAGGGAATATATGATAACAAAAACAAAACCATACATCATTATGAATCACTGATGCGTCTCATGGATGAGAACGGAAAGGTATATTATCCGGGAGATTTCCTTGATGTAGCCAGATCTTTCGGACTTTTGTATGATTCAATATCAAAGGCTATGATTGCAAAGGTCTTTAATATATTTAAGGACAGTAAGGATAAGAGTGTAAGTATCAATATCGGAATGCGGGATATAAAGAACGAAG
>CACZHN010000282.1 GCA_902780985.1 uncultured Lachnospiraceae bacterium
CTTGCAGACTTCGTATCAAGGGCTCCCGTAAGTTCATCGCAGAGAAGTATCTTCGGATTTTTTATAAGTGCTCTTGCTATACTTACTCTCTGCTGCTGTCCTCCCGATAACTCCGACGGAAAATGATGCTCATACTTCTTTATATCCACCGCCTCCATAACCTCATCGATATTAAGAGGCTCCGCAGTAATATCCGCAACCACCTGTATGTTTTCCTTTACAGTAAGATCCGGGATCAGATTATAAAACTGGAATACAAATCCCACATCCGAACGTCTGTACTCTACCAGTTCCTTATCCTTCATCTTGGAAAGCGTAACTCCTCCGATCTGAAGAGTTCCGTCATCCAGGTGATCCAGGCCTCCGAGCATGTTGAGAAGTGTTGACTTACCGCTTCCCGACGGACCGAGTATTACATACACTCCGCCTTCATCCAGTTCGAGACTCGCACCGTCAAGTGCACGAACCTCACTCTCTCCTTTTCCGTATATCTTCATCGCGTTTTTCAGATTGATAAACATTTGATCATCCTTTCTAAAATAAAAATTGCCAAGGCCGGGATGTATTCCCTTAACCTTGGCAAATATTATCACTTATACTTTTTTCTTTCTTCTCCGTAATGGAAGAATTGCTCCAAATTTAAACCGACCGTCTTCGATATTCCAAAGGTGTCATACCGAACTGCTTCTTAAATGCGCTGGAGAATTTCCCCTGATTATCGTAGGCCACCTCGGCAGCTATATCCGAAATGCTCTTATCCGTATTAACAATCTGCTTCGCCGCATATTTCATACGGTAATTCCTCATGTACTTCGGTATGGTATCGCCGTACATTACACCGAACCACTTGTTCAGCGACACATGGCTTACGTTATACTTTTCAGTCAGTTCTTCAACCGTTATATCCTCGGAAATGTGTTCCGTAATATGATCATGTATCTCCGAAACGATCTTCCTCTGTCCCTTAGTCAGATACAGCTTATCTCTATCGGTTTTCACATGTCCCCTGCGTATCAGATCATTTATCCTGAGTATATACAAGAAGAGCGATATAACATCCGGATCATCCTCCCTGAGCAGCTGATCCAATTCATTCTCCGCGTCCTTCAGCTGTTGGGTTACATTTCCGATAAAAAACTCAACATTCATATCGTAGTTATCTCTCATGACTTCTATGTCAATTCCGAGAGACCTAAGATACCTGACATCTTCATCACCGAATACATCAAGATCAAATGAAATCTCAACCCCTTCATAGGCTTCACCGTAAAAGTTCAGGCTTTTTTCTTTGAGCTTATGGCTCTCTACACAGAGAACTCCGGGTTCCATGAATGCATACATTCCGTCCCGTGTATTGATCTCGCATCTTCCCTTTATGCAGTAATGAAATACCGATCGTCGCATTTCCGGAAGACCGGTTCCTATACTGCTGAGCATCGGAATCCCCTCTATATTTCCGCCGATGATGCTGATCCCGGGATACGGCGACGCCATAAAATAATGCCACTGCCCCTCTTCCTTTCCGTAGGGATTCTTCAACGCGGCCTCGATAACGTTATTGTTCTTTTTTCGTATGTCTATCTCCGTATTCAGACTCCCCAGTGCCACATCCAAGATATCCTGCGGGATATTATCAATTATCTTTTTAAACCACGTCACATCACTCAGCTGCTGCAGCAATTCCTCTATTCTGTTATCTTTCGCGAAAATGTCTTTTTTCATATGATCTACTCTCTGTTCTTCAGCACCTCTGCCGGAGTGAACTTGTTCAGTCTCCTTACCAGAAGCGTATTGATGATAAAGTATAAAACAAGAATTACTATATATGCCACAATATAAAATGTAATCGGCGTATCCAGATTCATTCCGCAGGCCGCATTTGAGATCATGAACGGAAACAGCTTATTCATAATATACTTCGAAAGCGGCAGGCATATAAGTGCGCCTATGGCTACGATATAGAAGTTACCGTCGAGATAAAGCTTTCTTATCTCCTTACGCTTATAACCGAACACCTTTATCAGTGATATGTTGTATGCGCTTCTGTCTATCATAACCTTCATCATGAGGTACATTACCACGCAGAATACTATGATGGATGCAAAACTTATGGTATAGACAATCGGCATCATCAGGCTTACGAAGATTGATGAGCCCTTTACTATATCCTCTCTTGATGTGGTCGCGTAAACTCTGCCCGGATCTATATCGATCTCTTTATCCGTAAAAAGCGCATTATAATAATCATCGGATTCACCCATCATGTCACGCATTTCATCTATGTTCATAAACACATAATATCCCGGTGAATACTTATATATCTCTTTAACCGA
Source organism: uncultured Lachnospiraceae bacterium (assembly GCA_902780985.1). The sequence goes on from CACZHN010000282.1 coordinate 2,334, forward strand.
AAATGCATACTTAAGTTCTTTTTCTTCATCGGAAACCACAAACTCATCACCTTCGGAGAGACCGAACTTTTCGGCAAATGCAGAGGATATGATTACATCTGTCTTACTCTTTTCCGGCTTTATATCAAAGTACGGATTATCCTCCTCGATTCCGAGAAGCGTTACGTCAAAGCTGAATCCGAAGGTACTCTTCTTGCAAGTATATGCATAGGCTGGTTCCGTATCCTTCGGTGCTTCCTCCTCCGGATATTTCAGCGTATACATATATTCAAACTTTGTATCTTTCTCATAATCATTTACGATGTTCGAACAAAGCACGTAACAATTCACTGCGATCATAAATATCAGCAGTGACAGGAACATACCGAGAACGACTGC
>CACZHN010000283.1 GCA_902780985.1 uncultured Lachnospiraceae bacterium
CGCACCGTTCTTCATGATATTCAACAGTTCGCCGGTATCACCTCTGGGTGAGGTTTTCGACATTCATAAATATGTGGGATATGCTGACGACGCGGACAGAAATGTGGATTTAAAGGTAGACGGAGATGTGGATATTTTCGTAGAGGGAACTTATCCGATCAAGGTTACCATTACGGATGATGCGGGACATTCCACTTCCAAGGATATGGAAGTCAGTATAGTGAAGAAGGAGGAATCCGCGGACAGCGGTGCCGATGCCGGTGGCGGCGGAACAAAGACCTATCCGGGAGGAGAGGACTTCTCCAAATTTATAGAGGTGTATAAGACCGATAAGACCAGTGTGGGAATAGACGTTTCCAGATGGCAGGAGACCATTGATTTCAATAAGGTCAAGGCTGCCGGCTGTGAGTTTGTCTATATGAGACTGGGCGGATATGATAACGGTGAATTTTATACGGACAGATACTATAAGGGAAATATAGCGGGCGCCAAAGCGGCGGGACTTAAGGTCGGTGTCTACTGGCATGCGGAAGACGGTTCGCCGGAAGAGGCTGCGGAAAGCGCTAAGTATCTTATGGACGTTCTGGGTGACGAAACTCTGGATCTTCCTATAGCTTATGACTGGGAAGACTTCGGAAATTTCGAAGACTACGGAATGAATCTGTATGATATAAATAAATGCTATGAGGCATTTGCAAACCAAGTGGAAATAAGAGGTTATGACGCCTGCCTTTACAGCAGTAAGAACTTCCTCGAAAACACGTGGACCAACGAAAAGGACCGCCCTGTATGGCTGGCCCACTATGTATCTTCCACAAAGTATTCCGGAAAGTATTTTATGTGGCAGCATTCCTCAGACGGACGAATTGACGGAATTAACGGTCCGGTTGATCTGGATGTGCTGTATCTGGATTGATCTTGTTTGCGAAAGGTTTTATGGTGCAAAGATGACGAATTATGAAAACATGTCTTTTGACGAAGAAAGAGCGCTGTACGGAAGCGACGGGATAATCGTGGACAGCTGCCGGTTTGACGGACCTGCAGACGGAGAGAGCGCTATGAAGGAAAGTCGGAATGTTACGGTAAGGAATACATTTTTCAATTTAAGGTATCCCTTCTGGCATGACGACAATGTGAAGATCGAGAACTGTTCCATGTCGGAGCTCTGCAGGGCGGCGCTCTGGTATTCCGACAATGTGGTGATCGAGAATACGAAAATGCACGGCATAAAGGCACTGCGTGAGTGCAGGAATATCGTGATAAGAAACAGCGATATTCAGTCGCCGGAGTTCGGCTGGTCCGTGGACGGGATAACCATGGAGGGTTCCTCTGCGGAGAGCGAATATTTTATGATGCGCTCTACGAATCTGAAGTTCGAAAATGTCAGGATGAAGGGAAAGTATTCTTTCCAGTACATTACCGATTCCGAATTTACGAACTGCGATTTCGATACCAAGGATGCCTTCTGGCATGCGAAGAATGTGGTGGTGAGAGACAGCAGGGTTAAGGGCGAGTATCTGGCCTGGTACTGCGAAAATGTGGTTTTCGAGAACTGTACTATTATCGGAACTCAGCCGCTGTGCTACTGTAAGGGGCTGAAACTCATTAACTGCAGGATGGAAGAGACGGATCTTTCGTTTGAGAAGTCCGAGGTTGAGGCGGATATCATCGGAGGAATCATGAGCGTTAAGAATCCGAAGAGCGGAGTTATCCGTGCGAAATATGTGGATGAGATCATCATGGATGATCCGCAGGCAAAGGCGGAAATAATAACGGAAAGTTAGAGTCGGATAGATTACTATGGAGTATGTACTGTTGACATGCATTATCTATCTCGCGGTGATGAACATTGTGGGATTTGCGGCCATGGGGATAGATAAGCAGAAAGCAAAAAAACAAGTCTGGAGAATTCCGGAGAAAACATTGTTTTTACTAAGTATTCTCGGAGGAAGTTTAGGCAGCTGGGCGGGAATGTATGCGTTCCGTCATAAGACCAAGCACTGGTACTTCATAGTGTTTATGCCGCTGATCTTCTTGATACATGTAGTATTGGGGATATTGATATTTCAGAAGTTTGTATAGGTAAGTTATAAAGATTTAAGGGGTTATGCTTTGAAAATTTACGACATTGCTCAGGAGATATTTACTTGTGCGGTTTATCCGGGAGATCCGTCTCCGGAGAGGTTTGTGATGCTGCAGCAGAGCGAAGGCGCTGTATGCAACCTGACCGCATTTAAAATGTGTGCTCATAACGGAACACACGTGGATGCACCGTATCACTTTATCAGTGAAGGAAAGAAGATTGATGAAGTGGATATGAAGCGATTTATAGGATATGCCTATGTGGCATCTCACGAAGGAGAACTTACCGCAGAAGATGCGAAGGCTGTTCTGGATAAGGCAAAGGCAGCATCCGAGGCTTCGGCTATACAGGACTGCGACGCTTATCGCAGGATACTGATCAAGGGTGACATGACAGTCACGGAAGAAGCTGCAAAGGTTTTTGCCGAGAATGAAATTCTTCTTTACGGAAATGAATCCCAGACGGTAGGTCCGTTGGACTCACCGATGGCGGTCCACCTTATCATGCTGGGAGCGGAAATAGTCCTTCTCGAAGGAATAAGACTCGGCGAAGTAGAAGAGGGAATATATCTTCTTAACGCCGCACCTATCAACCTGGGAGGCTCCGACGGAGCACCATGCAGAG
>CACZHN010000284.1 GCA_902780985.1 uncultured Lachnospiraceae bacterium
ACCTTTCGAGACATTCCTCGGATTCAACGGAGATAAGGAGCCGGATATCGACCTTAACTTCTCCGGTGAATATCAGCCAAATGCACATGCATACATAGAGGAGATATTCGGTAAGGAGCATGCCTTCAGAGCAGGTACTATCGGTACGCTGGCAGAGAAAACCTGTATAGGTTATGCACTTAGATATTGTGAGAACAGAGACCTTCACTTCAGAAGCGAAGAGCTGGTCAGACTGGCTAAGGGCTGCGAGGGCGTAAAGCGTACAACAGGCCAGCATCCGGGTGGAATGATAGTTTCTCCGGATTCAGAAGAAATATATAGTTTTACACCGGTTCAGCATCCGGCAAATGATATGACAACTGAGACTGTGACAACCCACTTCGAGTATCACAGTATCGACCACAACCTGCTGAAGTTCGATATACTCGGACACGACGATCCTACCATGATCAGACGACTTGAAGACCTTACAGATATCAAGGCGACAACAGTGCCTCTTGATGATAAGAAGGTTATGTCACTGTTTCATGGAACGGATGCTCTGGGAATAAAACCGGAGGATATAGGAGGAACGAGACTGGGATGTCTCGGTATCCCCGAGTTCGGAACAGACTTCGCTATGCAGATGGTTATCGATGCGGATCCGGAAAACTTCTCGGACCTTGTCCGAATCGCCGGTCTCGCACACGGTACCGATGTATGGCTGGGAAATGCACAGACCCTCATTCAGGAAGGAAAGTGTAAGCTTTCATCCGCAATCTGCTGTCGTGATGATATCATGGTTTACCTTATCGGTAAGGGACTTGATCCGAAGAAGAGCTTCAATATCATGGAGAAAGTCCGTAAAGGTATGGTAGCCAACGGAAAGGTGGATCCGGAGCAGTGGGAAGAGTGGTCACAGGACATGCTGGCCCATGACGTACCTGACTGGTATGTATGGTCCTGTAGTAAGATCAAATACATGTTCCCGAAGGCTCATGCTGTTGCATATGTTATGATGGCCTGGCGTGTGGCATGGTATAAGCTGTATCATCCGCTGGCATATTATGCTGCATTCTTCAGTATAAGAGCCACTGCATTTTCATATGAGATCATGTGTCAGGGAAAGGAACATCTTGAAAGCATTCTTGCGGAATACAGACAGATGGATTCCAATAAGATGACTGCAAAGGATAAGGACCTTATCCGTGATATGAGACTTGTACAGGAAATGTATGCCAGAGGAATAGAGTTTATGCCGATTGATATTTACAGGGCGGATGCAACCAGATTCCAGATCATAGACGGAAAGATCATGCCGAGCCTTGCGTCTATAGACGGTATGGGTGAGAAGGCTGCACAGCAGCTTGCCGATGCTTCGAAGGACGGACAGTTCTTCTCGAGAGAGGAACTCAGGAGCCGTGCGAAGGTAAATAACTCGGTTATCGAGAAGATGGCTAATCTGGGTATACTGGGTGATATGCCTGAGACCAGCCAGCTGAAGTTTGACTTCTTATAATTATATTGTTACAATAATAGGACGGAGTTAAAGGGATTACTTTGTGAGAGGACATAAGGTTATGGATTTTTCAGACAGAACTCATACTCAGGATGTTAACGTTGAGAGAGAGACCACGATAGAGGTTTCCGATATTCTTGAAAGGGTGTATACTGCTCTTTCCGAGAAGGGTTATAATCCGGTAAATCAGATAGTTGGATATATCATGAGCGGGGATCCGACTTATATCACAAGCCATAGAAATGCAAGAAGCCTTATCATGAAGGCGGAGCGTGATGAGATACTGGAACTTCTCATGCAGAATTATATCGACACACAGCTTAAGTAGGAGGCTCCCGGATTATGAGGATTATGGGACTTGATTACGGCGATAAGACCGTCGGCGTTGCCGTTTCGGATGAACTGGGAATCACCGCACAGCCGCTTGAAACTGTTTACAGAGAGCGCTGGAATAAACTGAGACAGACCTGTAAGAGGATTGAAGAGATCATAATTGAATACAAGATAGAGAAGATTGTTATCGGCAAGCCCCTTAATATGAACGGAACAGAGGGCGAGAGGCTTCAGAGAACAAGAGAGTTTATCGACATGATGGAAAGACGCACCGGCCTTGAGATAGTCGAGCTGGATGAGCGTCTTACTACCATGGAAGCAGACAGGATACTCGACATGACCGGAGTTGCGGAGTCGGGACGAAAAGAGTATATCGATAAGATGGCGGCTGCAATCATTCTGCAGACCTACCTTGACAGAGAGAAGAACAGTTTAGATTTGGAGGATTGAATGAGTTTAGGAAAAGGGACAGTTAAGATCATTCCGTTGGGAGGTCTGGAGCAGATCGGAATGAACTGTACTGCCATGGAATATGATGACAGCATCATAGTTATTGACGGGGGAATGTCGTTCCCTGAAGACGGAATGCTGGGTATAGATCTTGTCATTCCGGATATTACGTATCTTAAGAACAATAAGGACAAGATACGAGGAATGGTGATCACTCACGGTCATGAGGATCACATCGGTGCGATACCGTTTATCGAAAAGGAACTTCAGATTCCTATTTATGCGACAAAGCTTACCATGGGACTTATCGAGTCAAAGCTTATCGAGCATTCCATACTTGATGATGTGGAGAGACATGTTGTAAGTTACGGTGAGACTATAGAG
>CACZHN010000285.1 GCA_902780985.1 uncultured Lachnospiraceae bacterium
ATGCAGTGTATAGATGATACATTCCGAGCATACTGCAGAAGGTGCATGATAGGATTCGAAGTTTTAAGACGATCCAGTCAGACTGTAGCTGATAATGATTCCATCAGAGACGGACTTATCAAGGATAATCTTACCGGCTTGTATAACTACCAGGGTCTGCTGTCTGAAGGATCTTATCTTATGAGTAAGATGAGCAATAAGGGATGTTATTTAAGCGCCCTGGCTTTGGATGTTAAGGATCTTAGTCTTATAAATGACCAGTTTGGCAGAGCTGTTGGTGATAAGACTATATTCAGTGCCGCAAGTATGATAGAGTCAGTTTTCAGAGATAATGATTCCATCTGTTCCTGCCTTGGTAACGGTGAGTTTATTGCGTTGAGACTCTCTACTTCGAAGGGCGAAGAAGAGATGCTCATGAATTACGATAAGCTTAAGAGTAAGGTGGCAGGCTATAATGCCGATCCTTCTGTTAATGCCAAACTGTTTTTCTATTATGGCATTGAGACTGACTGTCCTGAGACCATGACAAATCTCGAGCGTCTCATCAATACGGCCATAAGTAAGAAGAACAGTAATAAGATCAAAGTTACCAAAGCTCTGGAAATCGGCCTTACAGAGGAAGAAAAGGAAAGATCGCTTGTTGTTAACGAGATCCTCGATTCCAACAGGCTTAATTATCACTTCCAGCCTATTGTTTCTGCGAAAGACGGTGAGATCTACGCTTATGAGGCTCTCATGCGTGTAGATTTCCATCCGTATATCGATCCTCCGACGGTTATCCGCTATGCTGCGTTGTCTGAAAGACTGTCTGATGTAGAGTTTGAGACATTTATGAATGTAATAGATGTAGTAGAACTGCGTAAAGACATCTTTGACGGCACCAAGAAGGTGTTCATTAATTCCATTCCGGGTCAGAGGATCCCCGAAGAAAATCTTGAAGATCTTAAGAATAGGATAAAGAGGCTTCCGGGTACAGTTGTTATCGAGCTTACTGAGCAGTCTGAACTTACTGATGAAGAACTCGGGCGTTTAAGCGAGATCTATTCTGATATGGGTGTTGATACAGCACTGGATGATTACGGTACAGGTTATTCCAATATCACAAATCTTCTCAGGTATATGCCCAGGTATGTAAAGATCGACCGAATGCTTCTGTCTGAGATTCAGAACAGTCCTCAGAAGCAGCACTTCGTAAAGGATATCATCTCGTTCTCGCATGATAACAACATCATAACTCTTGCTGAGGGTGTCGAGACTTCAGAAGAGCTGCGTACAGTGATTATGCTCGGTGTTGATCTCATTCAGGGATTCTATACAGCAAGGCCTGCAGCCGATATTATCAGTTCAATTAATGATGATATAAAGCGCGAGATATGCGAAGAAAGAGCAAAGTATGAATCCTCCGGAATTGAGTCTGTATTTATGGCCGGACGTGAAGGAAGAATTATGCTTCCTAAGCTTAATGAAGAGGGAATTGAAGTAATCAGCGTTGGTCAGGAAGAAGCCACGTTTATTGATTTCACTATTTCCGGATCGCCTGAACTTATTACCAGGATTGTTTTGAAGATTACCAACGGTTATAAGGGAAGGATTACGCTCGAGAATGTCGGTTTCGGTTCGGATGCAACTTGTCCTGCTATCTCGATTGACGGTAACTCTGATGTTACGCTTGTCTGCAAGGGCTCTAACAAACTTCTGGAGAGTATATATGTAGCTGAAGGATCCGTACTTCATATTGAGGGTGACGGAGATCTTACTATTAATATCAGTTCCATGGAATTCTTCTGTATCGGTGCCGGACCTGAAAAGAAGCACGGAGATATCATCATTGACGAATATGACGGTATGCTCTCAATTAACGGTAACGGAGTTCTCGGTATCGGAATCGGTTCCGGCTTGGGCGGTAATATCGTACTTAATTCCGCTCATGTTTATGTCGGAACTCCTGGCAGAACTACTGTCGCGATCGGTAATCTTAAGGGAAGCTCCAATATCACCATCAATTCCTGTGACCTCAACATCATGTGCCGAAGCATGCGATGCTGCGGTATCGGTTCCCACGAGGGAACTGCCGATATAAAGATGGTTAATTCTATGCTCTATTCCAATATCGACGGAAGAGATGCCATGGTTATCGGAAACTTCGATCAAAGCTCAAAGCCTGATATAAGGAATACTACGATCAACTCCACATTACAAAGCGCCTGGGTAAGAGGTCCTGAGCAGGCTGTGAATAATATCTTCTTTATAAACGGAACGTATCTGTTTGATGATAATGGTGGTTTCAGACCTTCTTGACCTTTCATTTGAGGTTTGATAACATCACGAATATAGATAATCCAAATGCATTGATGAAGAACAGTAACCTGCTTTGGACCTTCAAGAGAGTTGTCGGGTGGTGCGAGACAATGGGGAAGATCAGGTGAACTCACTTCGGAGCAGCCGGACTGAAAGGATAGCCCAAGGTTCGGACGCAGGTTCAGCGTTAAAGGAACAGGATATCGGATTTTATCCCGTATCTGCTGAGTGCATTCTTTATGAATGAATTAGAGTGGTACCGCGAACGACCCTTCGTCTCTAACAGGATGAAGGGTCGTTTTTATTACCGGGAGGAATGGCAATGAATTACAAGAAGTATCAGAAGGTGCCTGAGATAAACATTA
>CACZHN010000286.1 GCA_902780985.1 uncultured Lachnospiraceae bacterium
CTACCTTGTCATCAGCATTAGCAAACTTAAGAGAATATCTGAAATTCTCCTGTGTAGTCCTGGCTTTATCCTCAATTATCATTCTGTCCGCAGGCACACCGTTATTCAACAGGATTTCGTACATTACAGCAGCCTCTGTCTTTCCTGACTCATCAGCATTGCCGCCGGTAAGGATCAAGCTGGACTCTGGGTTATTCAGGATAAATTCTTTTGCTGCATCTGTGCGGAAGATTAGATCAGCAGTCGGTTTACCGTTCTCAAGAGCCAGGCCGAGTACAATGGCGCTATCAGCGGAATCACTCCGTGTGTTGATCTTGCCTGTAATGCATATCTTCACGAATAAGCTCGTCACAATAAGTACTGTAACGGCTACAACCGCCCGAAAACTCCATCCGGCAGCCTTCAAATACACATTTTCAAAACGGGACAGATACCCGAAACGCAAATCCGTAGAGAAGATTATCAGCAAAGCGCAGGCAACCATTTCATACTTGAAGCCGGTCAAATATTCATCCTTTAAAACCACTGATCTTACGCGAGATATCATGATCACTATCAGATAAACAGTAAAAGCAATTGATAACACGATTAGTGCATCACCAATAAGATGTCCGACTTTATCCGTCATTTAACTTACTGACTCAAATTGCTTGGCTGCTTTTTCGGCGGTTATTCTCCTCTTTTCAAGTGTCTTCTCGAAAAGCTTATCGGCTGCATCCGGGAACATTTCATAAATAACCTTAGTTCCCTCTTCGGTAATACCGCCTTTTGTCGCTACTCGCTCCACAGTCTGCGCGAAAGTCATGTCCTTATTAAGCAAAAGATCTCCTGTGGCACTCACGGTATTAAGGACCATCTTAACTATCTGCTCGCGGGGGATCTTCGTATGTTTACCTGCAGACTCACAGATAACATCAAAAATCGATGCGATAAAACCGGGCATACAGCTTACAAGTTCCGAACCCATTCCGACTTCATTTTCAGGAAGTTCTATGACTTCACCGATTACTCCAAGAAGCCTGCGAAGTTTCTCTTTATCAGATTTTGTGACCAAATCGTTATAGCAAACGATTGTCTGCGATCTGTTAATCTCAGCCGTAAGGCTCGGGATCACCTTAGCTGTCTTGTGATCTGTTACAGCTCTTATCAAATTAAAAGGCACGCTTCCGTTTAGAGTAACAAGCAGCGTCTCTTCTTTAAGGCAGGGCGCAATCTCCGTCAAAACCGGCTTTAAATCAGATGGGCGCACACATACGAAAACAATATCAGCACATTCAGCTGCTTCGGTATTACCGCATAAAATAGCGATGTCACGAACTTCTTCAAGCTTCTCCGGTGTTCTGTTGGAAACATAAAGATCATCTTTACTTATGCCTGATTCAGAGAACTTCCAAAGAAGCATCTTCCCCATACTACCGTAACCGATTATTCCGATTCTCATACCTATTCCTTCTTTACGCTCTTATAGAAACTTACATGCTTTGTAAGCTCGCCGAATCCGTTCTTCTTAAAGAATCCGTATGACGGTTTATCTGAATCTGTCTGAAGGAATATTCCGCTTAATCCGCGGTCACGGATATCCTGTTCAATCATCTTCATAAACCTAGAGCCCACCCCCTGCCCCTGAAGGTCAGGAGATACGCAGAACTCTTCGATATTATAGTTGGTTCCTTCCCACCAGTGACGAAGAGATCCCAATGAAACAGCGACAAGTTCTCCGTCTTTCAGTAACCCGTAATTAAGAAGATTATTACCACCGGAAACATCCATAATGTATTCTTTTAACTGAGTTTCATCACTCCAGTCGTCATTCCAGGGCTCACCTTTAAACGCGCTTTGATAAAGCCGCGCTGTTTTATCAAGATATGAATCATCCAACAATATGAACTCTTCCATATTATCTGTTCTTCTCCATTCTGATCAGGTGTTCATCATCAGGTTCCTTTATCCCATTCTTAAAATGGTATCCCATCTTTAGATAGAAAGGTACACCGGTGATAGAAGCAGGAATCTCAATCCTCTTTGCCCTTAAGAAGTATTCATCCTTCTCCAGAGTTTCGATTATCGCTCTACCCACACCTTTCCCCTGGTACTCAGGATGCACAAAGATAGTAAAGAGTCCACTCTCATCTTCTTTACCCCAGAAAGGACCAATCGCTCCGCAGCCGACTATCCTTCCTTCATCCTCTGCAACATAGAAATGAGTCCATGAAGCCCTCTCGAGGACATGTTCAGGAGTCTCTGTCTCAATAAGAAGTTTCATAAGTTCCAACGGATAATCCTTGGTATTTGAGATTCTTATCGTATTACGGATAAGATCGGATACCTCTTTTGCTTCTTCCTCTTTGAATCTTCTGATGTTCATGTGAAACTCCTAATTATTAATCTGGTAAATTCAGTTTTAGGACAGGATCCGGTATATCTTTCTCGAGCTGCACTCTTATAAAATCCATCGTAAAACTTCTGAGAAGTCTTATATCAGATTCTTCAAGTTTAATTGTAAAGATCCTGCTTATAGGATTGCTTCCAATATAGTCGAGGATCTCAAATGCTCTCGCTGAAAGCTTATGCTGACCCCCGGCAGTTCCTGCGCACTCGGATGCAGAAGCAGCAAAGCCCAGGATCCACATAAGCTTCCAGTTAAATGCTATAAGCACAGT
>CACZHN010000287.1 GCA_902780985.1 uncultured Lachnospiraceae bacterium
TAAATAGGGATAATATCTGCTTCCATAAGCTTATCACATACTGCACAGAATTCAGCGTAATTTGTAGGAATCTCAAGACCATGCTCTTCAAACATTGAAATATTATATCCTACTGCCCAGCAGGCTGATACATCCTGTATAGGCTGTCCGTAAAGCTTTCCGCCTACTGACAGTTCAACTGCTGCCGCAGGATCTACGTTACCTGCCCAGCTTTCACCCGACAGGTCTATTGCATTTTTCTCAACATTAAACTGTGTAACTATACTGAACTGCGAGCTCTGTCCCGCGAAAATATCAGTACACTCGCCCGAATTGATCTTAGTCATAAGAAGACTCTCATATTGATCGGACGGAACAATCTGGTAATCGATCTTAATACCGGTCTCTTCGGTAAACTTCTCACCCAGTTCCATCTCTGCATCCTGAATCCAGTCCTGGCTTGCCATAAATGTAATAGTTACATCTTCGTCCGAACTTGCAGCCGGCGCTTCAGTCTCTGCTTTCTCTGTTTTTGCTTCAGTAGCCGCTTCTGTTTTTTGAGCTGTTGTCTCAGGTTCGGCTGTTCCTCCGCAGCCTGAGAGAAGCCCTGTTATCATTGCTAAAGATAATGCCGAAACAATAAATTTCTTTTTCATCTTACCCTCTCCTTCTACATTACATATAACCTCTAAACCATTTGACAATCGATTGTTTCTGTGACTATTATAAATTAATCTTTTTATTCATCGAATGGATAAAAACGGACTGAACTATGTATATTTTTTACCGCATAAATGTGTTTATTTTTCTTATGGGTGTATCATAATGGGGCGTAATAAAAAAAGTGTACAGACAACTTTATTACTTGTGTTTTTCCTTCTTACCGTAATCATTTTCGGCGCATATATCAGCTATTTCCTCAGTTCCGAATCCGGTAAATTGAAAACTCAGGCTTTTAAGACCGTCACAAATGATGCCGAGACCATATCAACCTTTATGGATGAAGAGATAAGCAGTGTATATTCCGTAATCCAGAATATCGCTTATTCCAACCTTGTCCGCAATCACTTCCTGACTTATCTCAACAAACCCTCATCCAATGAAAACGGAAACTACTCCGGTATGCAAAATCTTAAAGAACTTACGGATGTGCTTACGGCCATCATAGGTCCGTCCAGATCCGTAGATCAGATATATCTTTACGCTCTGGATAAGGGCTGTGTCGGCGTCGGACTTGATAATTTCAACTCCACCGAGATCAGTGTTACCGATAAATCCTGGTATGAATCTCTTACCAAAGAGGATTCTAACAAACTCATTTTCTGCGATCATGATTCCCACCTGAAAAAGTATTTTACTTATGAAGAAGGTTCATCCTTTCTTACCATATGTTCATTTTACCAGTCTTCGTTTTACAAGCCTCAGGGTGTAATAGAAGTCAAGCAGTCCCTGGCTTCTCTTACTTCGAAACTTAATAAGATCGGTACGGGAACTTATAAGGAAAGTAAATATATCTATGACAAGAACGGCGTACTGGTATATAGCTCCCACGTGGATAATGATACAGCCGATTATTTCAATGTGCTCAGATCCGGTGACACGGAAAATACGGATTCTGTCCGTCATATAACATATGATAACGACACCCACCTGTTCGCGATAACCTCATCCTATTCGGGATTTACAACTGTCATAGCTATTAAGAACCATGACATCTATGGCCCTGTCTGGGACTTTATCAAGGCCAATCTTCTTATCTTTTTTATATTTGTTTTATTTACTCTCGTACTGTCCTATGTAGTTTCCAGAGTAATCACTTCTCCGGTTAAGAAAATGTACACCAATATCGAATCTCTTCATACCGATGAAGAAAACATACTGACTGATTCACTGGAGGATATTAATACCAATATCATCGAACTCGATTCGCTGTATTCCGCAGTGGTTACCATGCATGAAAAGACCAAAGAATCCATAAAAAGAGAGATAGCTCTTAACAATCAGAATCTCCAGTCACAGATACTTGCTCTCAACTCACAGATGAATCCTCATTTTCTGTATAATTCTCTTGCTACGATTTCTGCTATGGCGGACGAAGGAATGAATGCGGAAGTTATAAATATGTGCCAGACCATATCGCGTATTCTCAGATACATTTCATCCGATAAGGAACATCTGGTTTCTATAAGAGAAGATGTAAGTCATGTAAAGGATTATCTTGAATGCATGAAAATGCGTTACGGAGACGATCTTATATACAGCATAAATCTGCCTGACGAGATGACCGAACTTAAGATACCAAAGCTCTGCCTGCAGCTCATAGTGGAGAACTCAATCAAGTTTGCGACAAAGGGAGTTAAGGCTCCATGGAAAATAGATGTTACCGGGCATATCACCGAAACTCATTGGGAGATAACGGTAAAAGACAACGGTCCCGGTTTTTCCGAAGAAGATCTCACGGAACTGAACCGGAAGATTGCCGAGATAAATAATAACAAATTTCTTCCGAGTCTGGAAATAAACGGAATGGGACTGTTGAATATATATATACGTTTCAAACTGCTTTACGATGGAAAACATATATTCAAAATAGAAAATAACGAAACCGGAGGTGCTCTGGTTACCATCGGCGGTGAACTTGAATGATCTGTTCAACGACAGAATTAATACGGTAA
>CACZHN010000288.1 GCA_902780985.1 uncultured Lachnospiraceae bacterium
GTTCCGGAAAATCAACACAGATAGAGCTTCTGAAGGAGCGTCTCGAGAAGAGCGGCTATGATGTTCTTATCACCCGTGAACCGGGCGGAACAAGGATCAGCGAGGCAATCCGAGGCGTCATACTTAATAAGGAATATACGGAAATGTCTCCTGTAACGGAAATGCTTCTTTACGCTTCAGCCCGTGCACAGCTGATAAATGAGGTTGTGGGACCGGCACTGGAGAGCGGCAAGGCTGTTATCAGCGACAGATTCGTGGATTCATCCCTTGTTTATCAGGGAATGGCAAGGGGACTCGGTGTTGATGCTGTGTATGAAGTGAACCTTCATGCCATTGGAGAGTATATGCCGGATGTTACATTTCTCCTGGACCTGCCTGCAGATGTGGGAATAGCAAGAAAGAAGGACCAGAAGGAACTGGACAGAATGGAGCTGGAATCTCTGGAGTTTCACAGGGCGGTGGCCGAGGGCTACAGAAGCCTGGGAGACAGGTTCCCGGAGAGAATAGAAAAGATAGATGCAACTTTACCTATAGATGAGATATGTGGTATTATAAAGGGTAGGATTGAAGAACTTATAGGTTAAATACATGATTAATCAGGGGCATTGGAGGTGGTTTGATGGATTTCAGACATGTTATAGGACATGAAGATATAATCAGCCGATTCAGAAGCAGCATAGAGGCCGGAAAGGTCAGCCATGCTTATATCATATCAGGTGAGGAAGGAAGCGGAAGAACTTCTCTGGCTTTCTGTTTTGCCAAAACATTACAGTGCGAACAGGGCGGAACCGATTCCTGCGACAGCTGTCCGTCATGCCATCAGATGGATACGGGCAATCATCCTGACGTTATATATGTAACACACTCAAAGCCGGGTGTTATCACTGTTGACGAGATCAGAGAGCAGGTCGTTAACAGTATGGATATAAAGCCGTACAAGAGCAGATATAAGATCTATATCATCAAGGACGGCGAGAAGATGAACGTTCAGGCAGAGAACGCACTCCTTAAGACTATCGAGGAACCGCCTGAATACGGAATCGTTATAATCATTACTTCTAATCCGGATAAGCTTCTTCCGACCATCAGATCAAGATGTATCGAGATGAGCACGAAGCCGGTAAGAGAGAAGGATATCAGGGATCACCTGATCAACAATCTGGGTATCAGCAGCGACAAGGCAGACTTCGCCATCGAATATGCACAGGGTAATCTGGGTAAGGCTATCGCCCTTGCCACAAATGAGGATTATCAGGGCCTTATCAATTCGGTCATAGATCTTGAGACCAAGATCTACAGCATGGATATGGAAGATATCGCCGAAGCCATAACCGGCGCCGAGCATTATAAGATGAGCATAGGCGAGTACCTTGATCTTATGATGGTATGGTACAGAGATATTCTGGTACTGAAAGTTACCGGTAATCCGGACAAGATACTTTTCAAGAACCAGTATTCTGTCATCAGCGAGCAGGCAAAGTACCTGTCCTTCAACGAGCTTGAGGACAAGTCGAAGGCCATCGACAATGCTAAAATTCGCATCCAGGCAAATGCGAGACTGGATGACATTATGCGTCTGCTTATACTGACGCTTAAGGAGATATAAATGAGAGATGTTATAGGTGTTCGTTTCAGGACGAACGGTAAGATATATTATTTCGACCCGAAGGAATACAATGTTCCGGAAGGCTGTTATGTAATAGTTGAAACTGCAAGAGGTGTTGAATACGGACATGTAGTTACAGGCAGAAAATCTGTTGATGAGAAGAGCATTCCTCAGGATCTGAAGCCGATCATCAGACTGGCAACAGAGGAAGACAGCAGACAGTTTGAAGCCAACAAAGAGAAGTCAAAGAAGGCATATGATATATGTCTTGAGAAGATAAAAGAGCATGAGCTGGAAATGAAGCTTATTGCGGCTGAGTATACATTTGATAACAGCAAGGTACTTTTCTACTTTACCGCAGACGGAAGAGTTGATTTCCGTGAACTGGTAAGAGACCTTGCATCGGTATTCAGAACAAGGATCGAGCTTCGTCAGGTGGGAGTCAGAGATGAGACCAAGCTGGCAGGCGGTATAGGTATGTGCGGAAGAGAGCTTTGCTGCCACTCTTATCTGTCGGAGTTTATACCGGTATCCATCAAGATGGCTAAGGAGCAGAACCTGTCCCTTAACCCGACCAAGATATCCGGTTCCTGCGGACGTCTTATGTGCTGTCTCAAGTATGAGCAGGACACATATGAGTATCTCAATTCCAAGCTTCCGAATCCGGGAGATACGGTTACCACTACAGACGGCATAACCGGAGAAGTTGCTTCGGTAAATGTACTCAGACAGATGGTAAGAATCCTTGTTGTTGATGAAGAAGGCAACAAAGAGGCTATGGATTACAAGATCGCGGATCTTAAGTTTAAGCCTAAGCGTCGCCGTCGTCCGGATAACGACAAGCGTAACAAGAACGGAAATGATGATGCGGATCTGAAGGCACTTGAAGCACTGGAGAAGCAGGATGGAAAGTCAAGTCTTGATTAATGAGGCTATGAAAAGAGCCGAGATCAGGGAAAATGAAAGAATAGATGATCTGGATTGCAACGGGTTCTGTATTATACAGAACCCTTCTTGTTTTTGTTTTGGAATGGATGCGGTGCTGCTGATCTGGGAACCGGTACGGGAGTTATCCCGCTTTTAATGTGTGCCAAGAAAAAGGGTGCTGCATTTACCGGACTGGAGATCCAGGAAGATATGGCGGATATGGCCATGCGCAGCGTGCGCATGAACAACGCCGAAGACCGAATGAACATAGTTCACGGAGATATAAAGAATATCAGAGAGCTTTTTCCGGGAGGGTCTTTCGATATGGTAACGTCGAATCCGCCTTACATTAAGGAAAGTAACGGCCTTACCAATCCCAACAGTGCCCTCAATATCGCCAGACACGAGATCCTGGTGGATCTGGAAGCTGTGATAGGAGCGGGCTCCTATCTGTTGAATTCCGGAGGAAGCTTCAACATGGTACATAAACCTTTCAGGCTTCCGGAAATCTTCGATATTATGAAGAAGTACCGTCTGGAGCCTAAGAGAGTCCAGCTGGTTCAGCCTTATTCCGATAAGGAGCCGAACATGGTCCTGGTGGAAGCTGTAAAGGGCGCCAAGCCTTTCTGCAAGTTCCTTCCGACTCTGGTGGTATACGAGAAGGACGGCTCATACACACAGCGACTGCTGGATTACTACGCAAACGACTGATCGCCTGAGTAAAGGAGAGTGACATTATGTCCGGAATACTTTATCTAGTGGCCACACCGATAGGAAATCTGGAAGACATGACCTACAGGGCAGTCAGAATCCTTTCGGAGGCGGATATAATAGCGGCGGAAGATACGCGAAACAGTATCAAGCTGCTGAATCATTTCGAGATCAAAACTCCTATGACGAGTTATCATGAATTCAATAAATACGATAAGGCCGACAAGCTTATCGGGGATCTGCTGGCAGGTAAAAATGTAGCGGTGATCACCGACGCGGGAACCCCGGGAATATCCGATCCGGGAGAAGTTCTGGTGGATAAGGCTTACGATAACGGCATTACGGTGGTTCCGGTTCCGGGAGCATGTGCGGCGGTAAATGCGCTGATAGCTTCGGGACTTCCGACGAGAAGATTCGCATTTGAAGCATTTCTCCCTCAGGATAAGAAGGAGAGAAAGGCGGTTCTTGCACAGCTTTCCGGTGAGAAGAGGACAGTGATCATATACGAAGCCCCTCACAGACTGACCAAGACTCTGGCTGAGCTCAGCGAGGTTTTCGGAGAGGAAAGACGACTTACAATATGTAAGGAACTGACCAAGAAGCATGAAAGCTTTAACAGGACTACCTTCAGAGAGGCCATAGCCTTCTTCGAAGAGCAGGAGCCGAGAGGGGAATATGTGCTTGTTATAGAGGGAATGTCGGATGAGGAAGAGGCTCAGCTTCAGCAGGATAAATGGAAAGACCTTTCCGTAGAAGAGCATCTTCAGCAGAAGATAGCCGGCGGAATGTCGAAAAAAGAGGCCGTGAAGGCCGTGGCTGAAGAGAGAGGTATTCCGAAAAGGGACGTTTATGCAGTCTCCGTCGAACTTAAACAGTAGTAAGATATAACTAAATAAGATTATATTGTGTAAATAAAAACGCTTATAGTATACTCCAAATGGGTAAAAACGTGACTACTCAACCATTAGTAGAGGGTCATTATAATTTTAAGGAGGACTATTAAAATGGCATATGTAATTAGTGATGCATGCATTTCTTGCGGAACATGTGCAGGTAACTGCCCTGTTAGCGCTATCTCAGAGGGAGACGGACAGTTCGTTATCGATGCTGATTCTTGCATCTCTTGCGGAACATGCGCAGGCGCTTGCCCAGTTGGAGCAATCTCAGAAGAGTAATAAAAGAATTAAGCCTGCCGCTTTAAGCGGCAGGCTTTTTTTCGTGTCATCCGATACCGGATTAGTCGTTCTTGTAACTTGATACATCGATCTCTGTTACTCCACGATCATCATAGATCTGAAGCTCTACTGAGTAATCGTAATCATCATCCTTGTATCATCCTTGTATGTGTAGCTCCAGTACTGAAGGCTGTCTGAGTAGTAGCTGTCTGCAGGCTCGCCGTATGCAGCCTTAACTTCGTCAAGTGTAGCACCCCATGTGATTCCCTTAGGTAATACTACTGAAGGATAGTTGTTTGTATCTGTCCATGTAATGTCGATATCTACGCTGTAAACAGATGTTTCCTTGATGTCCTTAGCTTCTGTTCCTGCATTTACAAAACCTACATAGTAATCGAGATCCTCATCAAACTTTGGATTTTCTAAGCTGATTGTTGATGTTACCTTATCTTCAGGGTTCATTACATAACCTTCTGCATGGCCATAATCTGCCATATCGAATGTCCATTCATCACTTATAAGTGCATAATCAAATGGAAGGTGATATACCTTACCGTCAATAGCGATCTGCTCTGAGTAAAGGTCATCTGAAAGACCGTCTACTGTTGCAGCAGGTGCAGGAGCAGGATTATCAGCTGCTTCAGTAGTAGCTTCAGTAGCTGCTTCTGTAGTAGCCTCAGTTGTTGCTTCTGTAGTAGCTTCTGTTGTGGCCTCTGTAGTAGCTTCAGTAGTAACTTCCTCTGTTGTACGTTCCTCAGTAACTGCTTCTGTTGTATTTCTTGCTGTCTCTGTAGATGGTTCATCGCCCTTCTTATTAAGAACAACGACTAATGCGATAATAAGTCCGATGATCACAACGCCGGCTGCGATAGCACCGATAATGATCATGTTTTTGTTGTTATTACCTGACGGCGGCATTGGGGCATTCTGCTGTGGTCTGTTATATGGCTGCTGTGGCTGCTGGCCGTAAGGCTGCTGCTGATTGTAAGTCATATTCTGGTTGAATGCCTGCTGACCGTTCTGTGGCTGACCGTAAGGGGCCTGTTGATTGTAAGGGGTATTGTTGTTGTTAAAAGTGTTTTGTGACATTTTCTGTCTCCTCCTATTGAAAATTTAAATCACATATTATCATTCTGTTATTATCAGAACGATATGAAGATAACACAGGAAAATGAGTTTGTCAACAGGAATTTAAAAAATTTTTTCAGTTTCTTAAGGTCGTTGAAGAAAAGAGCTATCTGTGGTAAAGTAGAGTGGCTTTGAAGGAGACATATAAAATGAAAAAAATTTTTAGAACAGCGGCTG
>CACZHN010000289.1 GCA_902780985.1 uncultured Lachnospiraceae bacterium
TTTATATCCGAATAATATGCCTGACGGTTGAGAAGTCCCGTAAGAGGATCTCTCTTTGTAACCTGAAGAATCAGAAAAACATAGTATACAAACATCGATATGGCAATCGTGGTGCAGAAGACATGCGCATATTCTTTTCCTATCAGGAACGGCATGATGATTCCTGTTAAGAAAGCGAAGCTCATATATATAATTGGTATTCTTTCTGTAGACTGCTTCGAACTGTGACGGATCATTAAGATGATCAGCCATATGCAGTAGAATCCGATTGCGACATACGGAAGTAAGCCTAGAGCTCCTCTTCTCATAATGCCTAAGTCATCGATATAGAACACTATACCGGTAGGGATCGATATGAAGTCAATTGCAGTGAGCACTATAGCCGGTATAAAGACATACCATCTCTGCTTCTTTATGATCGTGAATATAATCTGTGCAATAAGGAACGGAGTGGTGCTGTATCTTACAGCTATCAGGAAGGATCTTAATAAGGTGTATTTGTCCTGTTCTGCAACATGGAATTCGATAAATACCAAGATGGAAAGGATCAGTACTTCTGTGATCAGAACATATAAGCGGTGTATGGTTTTCTTATCCAGGAAAACTGTCGAAATAAGGGCTGTCGCGAAACCCAGAAGAACTAGAAGCAAATCCCAATTTTGAATTACATACTCGGTAACTGCCATAATGCCCTCTTAAGAAAACAATTCAACTGTTTAAGTCACTATGTATATTTTAAACTCGCTCTGTCAGACTGGCAATATTCATGTTCATTACATCTAAGGTATAATTGTAAGCATGAAGAAAACAATCGTCACATCATTACTATGTTTTTCCGTTGCTCTCACCGCGTGCTCAGCGCAGCCGCAGACTGAGATAATGGAAGATAATGTTCCGGAAACTTCGGTAGAAGAGACCGAGGCTTCCGAGACGCAGGTGCAGGTCAACCGTAATCAGCTGTTCGAGGACCTGCAGAGCGGTAAGACAATCTGCTTTATCGGAGACAGTATTACCGAAGGCGCGGCGACTGATGGTATCCCCTGGTATCAGCCTCTCGAGACATTCATAACAGGTGAGGTAATAAATGTATCTGTCTCAGGATGGACATCCGTAAGTCTCGTACAGGACGTCGATGAGTATCCGCAGGCAGACGTATATGTGATCGCAATCGGCATTAATGATGTTCTTTATATCGATCAGGCTTTCGGAGCGGCCACAGTCGAAGAATTCATAGACAACCTTCAGACACTTTCGCAGATGATAGATTCAGTATCTCCTGATTCGACTATGTATTTCATCACGCCCTGGCCTTTCCTGAATTTCCCTGATGAGGCATATGAGACCCGTGATGAGTTCGTGGAAGCGATGATCGAATGGTGCGCAGAAGACGACAGAAGGATCTGCATCGATCCGAACGACACCATCATGTCCGTTCTCGAAGACGTCGATACATCCGTCTATATGTGGAACGACTATCATCCTGATGCACCTGAAGGCATCGGCCTTTACAGTTACGCGGTAATACAGCAGGATTCTATCAGATGACAGATATCGATCTTATTCTTTATGATCTTGACGGAACCATATGGGATTCCATCCCGCTTATCATGAGCTGCTTTAAGCACGCTTATGATGAAGTCTTCGGCGAATGCCCGAGGTCCGATGAAGATCTTATGAGTTATATCGGGCGACCTCTTCCGGACACTTTTTCCATGCATGACGAGGAAACGAAGCAGAAGCTTCTGGACTCGTACCTCGTTTATAACCACATGCTTTTGGATCAGGATGCCATCCCCATGTTCCCGGGCATCATCGATGATCTTAACTTCATTAAGCAGCCAAAGCGCATAGCGGCGTTTCTAGGCTCTAAGGAAGTTGACAACATTTTGATGGAACTCTCAACTCAAATCCATGGCGCGAATTTCGTTCCGGGAGAAACATGCTTTATCTTTGATGAGATCCAGGATTGTCCGGATGCGCGAACATCCTTGAAGTTTTTCAAGGAAGATGGTCGCTTTGACGTAATCTCTACCGGATCTCTCCTTGGTGTTCTCGGGTACGGTGAAGAAAAGAAGAAAGAAAAGCACATTCAGCAGGACGGCTTGAAGCTCGGAAAGAATTCGGTCCCAGTAGGATATGAGGATATTGTGGAGATGTATCCACTGGATTTCGAAGAGTTCCTTTGGGCCAATGGACTGTCGGAACAAGTTATCGATTACTTGAAAGATTGCTTGAAGAAAGAATCTCCTGTTTCACTTGGAATCCATGTGGCATTGAAAGATCTTCTGAACAGATATGTTGCAGTCGGTGGACTCCCAGCTGCCGTTAACAAATTGCTTGAGACAAAAAACCTGAGCAAAGTTAACGCGGTCCTGCGCAAGATTCTTAAGGAATATAAGGATGATATGGTGAAGTATGCCAGAGATGATGATAAGCCATATATTCGTGGTTGTTTTGATTCTATTACGAAACAGCTTGCCAAGGACTACAAAAAATTCCAGTATAACCTAATTAAAAAGGACGGCCGCGCCGAAGAGTATGTCGGTTCCCTGCAATGGCTTGAAGATGCAGGGATGATACGACGGTGCTATAATACAGCGGCAACAGGTTTACTGATTGAA
>CACZHN010000290.1 GCA_902780985.1 uncultured Lachnospiraceae bacterium
CAAACAAGATAAAGAACAGCGAAAGCACGCTGGAATCATTCATTTTCGCGACTTTCAGAAGGTCCTGCTGCCTGACGGTTACTACCAGATAATTCGGGTCCCGTTTTACCGGGATAAATACTCCCTTAAGGTAATCCAGCCCGAGGACCGGAGCTTTCTTGATTTGCCTTTTACTTATCGGCTCTTCCGTCGTCAGCATATCCATGGAAGGTTCGTCTGTCTCTCCGGGAAGAAGATCGCTGTCCGCTTTCCTGATATCAGGTGCATAAGGCTCCACATTGTACTTTAATCTGACATACTCGTATACGTTTGTCATGACCCACGGCTGAAAGCCTCTCCCACCGCACATGGTATGGCTGATGTTGAAGAAGATATCCTTTCCCGAGCAATCCACGTAAAGCAGATGATCATTTATGCTGCTGCTTCCGACCATTGGCATTTTATCGGCTGTGGGGATTACTGCGATCTTCTTACTGTTCGGAACGAGAACATATCCTCCGTCCTCATCAACGGTTACTCTCACTGCAAAGTAAGGGTATCGCCTTATAGCAGAGTTGACCGCCTTATCCAGTACATCTATATCGACTTCATCCTTCATCCTGACATGGATGCGGACTGTATGTGTAAAGTATTTCTCGCTTTGATATAGTCTGTAAGTATCAACGCTGTATTTCATCCTCTAGTCCTCACGATCCTCGATAAATCTGCTGATTTAAAACTCTATTACCAGACCGGTACAGAACTGTTCTATCTTATCACCCAGTTCTTCTTTCAGTATTCCGAAAGCCCTGTTTTTAGTACAATGTCCTGTTCCGATATATTCGAGCCCTGCTGCCTTAAGATCATGCGCAACCTCCCTGATATCTCTTTCGCTGCTGTTCCATAGGTGCAGTCCTCCAAGATACCCGTAGATATGCTGGTCGGGAAATGCCTTCCTGACTTCATCAATGACTATCCCCGGGCCGCTGTGAGAACAGGAATTTAGTATTACAAGGCCTTTCCCGGTTTCAAGGACAAGACTCTGCTCGTGACAAAGATCATCCGGAACAAATCCGGCCTTGGTTTTCCTGAGCATATGACCCTTCCTGCCGATATCAGGATAACCGCCGTTTTTGTGGGGAACGATAAATACTCCGTCAGAGATCTTATATACATCGGAGACCTTTACTATCCTGTCAGCGTGATCATCCAGCAAGGTCTTGGGTATGCCGCAATAAAACGTAATAAACAATAACCTGCCATAGCAATCCGGAGCAGTCTTTTCGCTTACATAGAACTTAGCTTTGCCGTTATGTTCAAAGAATGCGGGAATACCGTTTGCGTGATCGCAGTGTGCATGACTTAATACACCATAATCCACATCGCTGATATCAATCCCGAGTTTCGCATAATTACGCAGGAAAAGATCGGACCCGCCGGTATCGAGCAGGATCTTCTTACCGCCGTGTTCAATATACAGCGATAATCCCCACTCCTTTTTTAATCCATCCGATGGGATATTATCTATACCGACTATGATCTTATCCAACTGAATCCTTCTCCCTTATTCGTTCTTGCTGATGATTATCCATACTAAAAGTTCTTACCATCTTTTATAAAGTCAACCAAGTTTATGTGAACTATCCCGTTGCGTTGCTGCAGCAACGGATCCAACGTGGCAACATATTTTGGGTAATTGTCTTTGATCATCTCCAAAGGTCTGTATTCTCTGTCCTCTGTTTCTTTCGACAATGCTATCGTATAAGATACCTGTACATAGGAATACTGCATCGCATCATTGCGAAGTATGAAATCACACTCAAGTTTACCAATACGTCCGATGCTCACGGAGTAATCATGAGATCTGGCATAAATATAGGTAACATTTTCTAACACCGGACCGAAATTGATCCTGTTATCAGTATTCTGAACATAGAAGAAACTAAGATCTGCGAGATAGTACTTTTTCTCGCCACTTAGGGACTTCTTCGACTTCATATCAAATCTCGGACACTCATATATGATCTTCGCATCAATTAAAGCCTTGATATATCTGGCAATGGTCGCTTCACTTATGGGAGTGCCTGTCTGATTGATTGCTTTCTTCAGGCTCTTTAGGCTTGTTGCTGCGCCGAAATTATTAATGACATATTTCTGCACCGTCTCAAAAGTACTCTTGTTACGAATCTTTATACGTTTTCTTATGTCTTTTTCATAGATCTCGTCAATCACACTCTGCACATATCGTCTCTTGGCCGTCATGCTGTCAAGTGTTATCGTTCTGGGAAAACCGCCTTCCAGAACATAGTTCTGCATCTCGACTGCACGTTCAGCTGCTATCGGTTTGCCGTAATATTCCTTAAACTGCTCATATTCTTCGAAAGAGAGCGGAAACATCTCAAATTCAATATAACGTCCGGTAAGTTTTGTCATGAGTTCTCCGCTCAACAAGTAAGAGTTAGAACCGGTTACAAAGATCGACCATTCTCCTGTTCCGCGAAAGCCGTTCAAAACGATTTCGAACCCTTCGACATTTTGAACCTCATCAATAAACAGATACTTGGTATCCTTATTCTTATCGGCACTGTTGATCAGTTCTTCCAGTTGATCTGCTTTCGTTATCTTGTTGTATTT
>CACZHN010000291.1 GCA_902780985.1 uncultured Lachnospiraceae bacterium
CCTTCAGGTCTTCAGAAAGCCATTCAGCCAGCTCAACACGACCATCATCTATTATAGAATATGTCTTCTTATCCGGCTTACCACTCTGTTCTATCCACTTTCCCTGTACATATCCGACATTTTCCAGAGCTGTAAGCTCCCGGTAAACCTGGCTTTTCTGAGCATTCCAAAAATGATTTAATGAATGTCGAAAAGTTTCCAGTATTTCATAGCCATTCATATCTGCATAATTAAGCAATCCTAAAATACCATGTTTTAACATCCGGCGCCTCCCATAGTCCACTTGTGGACTATACTAACATTTTTCTTTTTCCCTGTCAATAAAATATAAAATGGGACTAAAAAGGGCCAGTACTGACCTTTTTTAGTCCCAAAATACTAATCTATATTATTTCAACGCTGAAATCATCATCCCCGGCTGTAAGCTTAATTCTACCTCCGTTCTTCAGTTCGCCAAAAAGAATGCTGTCGACAAATAGCGGTTTGATCTCATTTCTGATAACTCTTTCAACCTCTCTTGCGCCGTATTCCTCGTTGATTCCCTTCTTCTTGATCATCTCAAATGCTTTCTCGTCAACTTCAAGCTTAATACCCTTAACGTTCAGCATTGTCTCAAGCTCACCCAGCTTCTTCCTGATAATCCTTTCAGCCATATCATCATCCATGCTGTTGAAGATAACTATCCTGCTCAGTCTGTTTCTAAACTCAGGAGTGAAGCATTTCTTAATATCCTCCATCATAACAGACTTATCTTTCCTCTCGCTATGGAAGCCAATGGTGCTCTTACCCACCTTATCAGCACCAATATTCGAAGTCATGATTATGATTACATTTCTGAAATCAGCTTTCCTGCCCTGATTGTCCGTGAGCGTCGCATAATCCATAACCTGCAGAAGAATATTGTAAATGTCCGCGTGTGCCTTTTCTATCTCATCCAGCAGAAGCACCGCAGACGGATTCTTCCTTATGGCTTCAGTAAGAAGTCCACCGTTTTCATATCCCACATAGCCCGCATTGGCTCCGATCAATTTAGATACCGCATACTTCTCCTCGTATTCACTCATATCAAAACGGAGCAGCTTAACACCCAGCTCGTCAGCCAGCTTTCGCGCAATCTCCGTCTTTCCGACACCCGTAGGCCCAACGAAAAGAAGACTTGCCAGAGGCTTACCGTCCTCGAGAAGCCCCGCCTTCGAAAACTTAACAGCATTAGTAACCTGAGTGATTGCTTCATCCTGGCCGAATATCTGTTTCTTCAGATTCTCCTCTAAATGTGCGAGACCCGCACTGTCATCTGTCTCAATCGACTCAAGCGGCACCCTGCAGATACTCGTCAATACCTTGTTGATGATCTCCTTGTCGACAATCTTTGTTTCTGCTGCTTTATCTTGAAGCGTCGGATGAAGTTTCCTGTATGCACCAGCCTCATCTATCAGATCAATAGCCTTGTCCGGAAGGAATCTCTCATTGATATACTTCTTCGCCATATGCACAGCATACTCGAGAATCCCGTCATCGTACTTAACACCATGAAATTCCTCATATCTCGTCCTCAGCCCTTTCAGAATCTCAACTGTCTCCTCCTCGGTCGGCTCCGGAATCTCCACGTTCTGGAAACGTCTTACGAGACTCTTACTCTTCTCAAAGTATTTCTTATATTCTTCATATGTAGTCGCACCGATGAATCGCACGCGCCCCTCAGCCAGATACGGCTTCAGCATATTTGCCGCATCAAATGAGCTGTCACTGGTAGCACCGGCACCGTTCAGATTATGTATCTCATCGATATATACAATAGGCTTCTCTTCCTTCGAAATCTCCTTAAGAACTTTCTTTATACGTTTCTCGAAATCGCCTCTATACTGAGTTCCTGCAAGCATTCCGCCAAGATCTACTGAATAAATCTTCGCACCCTTAAGCTGCTCCGGAACTTTATCCTCATTTATAAGTCTCGCGAGCCCATATGTAATGGCCGTCTTACCGACTCCCGGCTCACCGATATGCAGCGGATTGTTCTTATCCTTGCGGCATAATATCTGGATAGTACGATCCATCTCTGCTTGTCTGCCTATGAGTGGATTCACATTTTCCAGGAGATCATTCATACACGGAGCATACTGCTTCCAGTCGTTGGCATGCTCTCTCTGTTCATCGGTCATGGCCATTCGGTCATTCTCATCCTCGGAATATTCATCGTCGTATTCGACTAAGTCATCATCGTGTTCATCCGAAAGAAGGCCTCTCAAAAGATCAACCTCGTCAATATCCTGCTTCTTTATAAAGTAAACAGCATAGCTGTCTTCAAGCTGAAACATTGCGTGGATCATATGACTGACACCTGCCTCATTCCTGCCGCTACAGTACGCCTGCTCACTCGCATAGGCCAGGACAAACTCTGCAGAATCTGAGAACGCCGGATTAATATCTGCCCCTGAATAAATTGTCTCCTCAATATTCTTCTTCAGATTTGCCTTAAGTTCCTCAACAGATCCGCCGCAGTAAGTAAATGCTGCGACGAACTCCTCGTTCTCACAAGTTTCCAGAAGAAGAACCTCAGGAGTAATGTATTCGAGCCCATTTTTCTTGGCATAGGCACTAGACTTC
>CACZHN010000292.1 GCA_902780985.1 uncultured Lachnospiraceae bacterium
CCGTGGCAGCCGTGCAGCTGGATTCCGTCGTAGCCGGCTTTTTGTGCACGGATGGCGGCGGCGACAAAGCTTTCCTGCATTGTGTGGATTTCGTCCAGTGTCATGGCGCGGGCAATTTTTTCTACGCTGCCGCTTGCGTATGACGGCACCTGCACTGCCGAAGGACCAATTGCCTCTCCGCATTCCGGGTTAGAAGTAATACCTGTATGGTTCAGCTGAATCAGCATTGTTGCCCCATATTTGTGGCAGGCATCTGTTATTGCCTTATGGCCTTCAATCTGTGCGTCATCCCAGAGGCCCATATGATTCGGGGCGAATCTGCCTCCCGGAGTTACCGCCGTAGCTTCAACGCATATAAGGCCGCATCCGTGAGCTGCTCTGTCCCTGTAATGCTCTATATGCTTCTCTGTCACCATTCCGTCGGGACCTGCATAATCAAACTTAACAGTAGGTGCCATTGTCACCCTATTTTTTACTGTGTATTTATTTATCTTAATAGGATCGTTTACTCTTGTCATGTGTTTCTCCCAATGTTACCAAATCTAAGCATAGCCGTTATCTATTATACCACATCACTTCTCTAATATGATATAATTACACATTGTGAAACAGTTAAAATTGTATTAACAGCGAGGGGGTTTTATGGACATTTCAAATATAACTCTTAACAGACGCAACAGCATCCGTATCGATACCGGAAAGATCATATATATCGATCCTTTTCGTGTACCGAATCCAAAGAATGATGCGGATTATATCTTTATAACCCATAAGCATTACGATCATCTGTCCCTTAAAGATATCAAGGCTTTGATCAATGATAACACTACCATCGTCGTACCTAAGAAGGCTGAAAATACAATAAAAATGCTCTTCGGGAACGTTCCACTGGTAAGTGTTGTTCCCAACGAGCATTATGAGATAGATGACATATCTTTCGATACTGTGCCATCCTACAATATTATCAAGCCTCAGCACCCAAAACGTATGGGCTGGTGCGGTTATATACTGAATATCGACGGTATGCGCATTTATATAGGCGGCGACATGGATCTTATCCCTGAAGCTGAAGCTGTTAAATGCGATGTCGCCGTTGTACCTGTAGGCGGTACCTATACAATGAACTATAAAGCAGCCGCAAAGCTGATCAACACTATCCGTCCGAAGTATGCATTTCCTTGTCATTACGAAGGAAGCTTCATCCTGGGCGGTAAAAATGCAGGCAACAAGTTTAAGAGCTTAGTGGATAAGGAAATTGAAGTGATCGTTCCTAATCCATTTCCTGTATAATCTCTATCGCTTCCTCGAGCACCTTGTCCTCTGTCGGATTTGAGAAGTAATCCACTACCTCTTCTTTGGTAAATGTAATCTTCTTATCCACGGTGATGCGTGAATGGTAATCCGCTTTCGGATCGATATAAGGAAGATGATCATCATCTACAGTAGGAGTTATAGGGAATCTGAACTCGAATCTGCTGTCCGTAAGCACGGCAGAACCTCCGGTTCCCTGCACCGCTCCCCAGCTCTCGGTATTTCCAACCAGCTGAACATTCGGGCAGTCCTTCAGTAAATACATCATCACTTCACCTGCACTGCATGTCTGTCCGTTAAGAAGAACAACCACCGGAATATCACTGTACTTACCCTTATTAATATCCTCCGCTTCTTTTACAACCTCATACTTTCCGTCTTTATAAAGCGTCAGATTATACGGTCCCGGATTCGGTGTAAAAAGCGATGCAACGGTACGGGATTCATAACCGTATCCTCCGTCATTATTTCTGATATCTAAGATGATCCTGTCCATTCCCCGGGCACGCATTTCTTCCAGTCTTTTATCCAGATCATCATATATTTCCTGAGAAAATCCGCCTATTGTCGATTTAATGACAAATCCCGGATCTGTAGAGTATTCTTCTTCCGTTATTCTGAGATATCCCACATTTTCATTCAGCATTCTTGTGGAATAGTTTCCCCCGGATATTACGTTGTCCCACTTCGTAATGACGGTGCCGTTTCGTATTCCCCTCTGATAGCATTCGCTGCTTTCATCCACCAAGATTGCTACTACTTCTCCTGATGAGGCTCTGAACATGGAAAAACCGTAATCGTTACCTGCAAGGCGCTCTATAGCCTGATTTCTGACTCCCATATCACCGCGGACTGTAACATGTCCGTCATGAAACTCGTACTTAAGCTCATATAATGCTGCAACATAGCCTACTTCATCGTTATTACGTTCAGCCACTTCGACTTTCCATATCAGATCTTTTCTGATCTTATCTTAATCAATCTCTTTCCAGTCGTTCAGGATGTATTCCTGCTCCATGTAATCGATGGTCTTCTCAAAGGAATCCTTCCAGCCCAGATGGGAATAATTTGCAACGTTCGGTCTCAGCCATACTGCCCATATGGCAAGCAGATTTATTATGAGTATAATGACAGAACAAACTATCAGAACTATGGTATTCGCTATATAAGAATGCTTCTTAAGTATCAAGAGCCCCCATAACGCGATAAAGAGTGCAACTACTCCGAAGGCCGCATATCTGATTGCCGTAAGCTCCGGGTCGCCTCTGTAGTATTCTTTCAGCATA
>CACZHN010000293.1 GCA_902780985.1 uncultured Lachnospiraceae bacterium
AAGGTAGTGAATTCCGATACAAACACAAAGTCTACAGTTAAAACCGAATCGGGAACTCCTTATGCAAATCACGGTAAGCTCAGCGTAAAGGGTACAGACATCGTGGATAAGAACGGTGAGAAGTATCAGCTGAGGGGTGTCAGCACACACGGTCTTGCATGGTTTCCTGAATATGTGAATAAGGATGCATTTCAGACCCTTAGAGACGACTGGGGCGCAAACCTCATCAGACTCGCTATGTACACAGATGAGGGCGGCGGATACTGCACCGACGGAGATAAGACCAAGCTGAAGAAGCTGGTATCCGACGGAGTGGATTACGCGACAGAACTGGGAATGTATGTTATAATCGATTGGCATGTGCTTCATGACCTTGATCCTAATAAGTATATAGAAGAGTCAAAGAAGTTCTTTGATGAAATGTCTTCGAGGTACAGAGACAACGACAATATCATTTATGAGATATGCAATGAGCCTAACGGCGGAACAGAGTGGGAGGACATCAAGAAATATGCGGAGGTTATCATTCCTATCATAAGAAAGAACGATAAGGATGCCATAATCATCGTAGGTACACCGACATGGTCACAGGATGTGGATCTGGCAGCCAAGGATCCTATCGACGGAGATAATATCATGTATGCCGTACATTTCTATGCGGCTACTCATAAGGATAATATAAGAAGCAAGGTTACTACGGCTCTTGATGCGGGACTTCCTATCTTTGTTTCGGAGTTCAGCATTTGCGATGCTTCGGGTAACGGCGGAATAGATTACGATTCGGCAGCGGAGTGGATGGACCTTATCAACGGACGAGGCATGTCCTATGCAAGCTGGAGCCTTTGCAACAAGGCCGAGACATCGGCGCTTATCGGTTCCGACTGCAGTAAGACTTCCGGATGGGATAAATCGGAACTTACCGAGACGGGTAACTGGCTCAGAATGACAATATCAGGTGAGGAATAATATGAGAGTTATAGCAGGAACAAGAAGAAGTCTGCCTCTTAAATCCATCGAAGGTATGGAGACAAGACCTACGGCAGACAGATATAAAGAGACGGTTTTCAATTGCCTTCAGAATGATGTGCCGGGAAGCAGATTCCTGGATCTTTTCGCAGGCAGCGGCGGCATAGGCATTGAGGCTCTTTCCAGAGGTGCAAAGCACGCCACATTTGTGGAGAACGGAAGAGATGCTCTTAAATGCATAAAGGAAAATATACATTTTACCAAGTTCGAGAACGAATCGGATATCCTGAGATTTGATGCTGTAAGCTTCGTAAGAGGTCTGAAGCAGGTGGATTACGATCTTATATTCATCGATCCTCCTTACAGCAAGGGACTTGAGAAGGAAGTGCTTCTGGCGCTGAATACAAAGGAATTTAAGAATGTCGAGACCATCATAGTGGTTGAAGCTATTCTTGATGAGGATTTTGAGTATCTGGACGATACCAAGTTCTATATATATAAAGAGAAGAGATATAAAACAAACAAGCATATCTTCTTGAAATTAAAAGAGAGTTTGGAGGATTAGTCATGGTAAGGGCTATTTATCCGGGAAGTTTTGACCCGGTGACGTTAGGACATCTTGACCTTATCCAGAGGTCTTCGAAGATGTTTGATGAGGTTATTGTATGCATTCTGAATAATGCTTCTAAAAAATCTCCATTGTTTTCTATCGAAGAACGTGTTAAGATGTTAGGTGATGTTACTGCGGGGTATACTAATGTTACAGTGGCAAGTTCGGAAGGTTTGCTTGTCGATTTCGCTAAAGAAAACGGAGTAAACATCATTGTCCGTGGGCTAAGAGGAACGACGGATTTTGATTTTGAGCTTCAGATGGCTCAGGCAAATAAAACTATTTCTTCGGATATCGAGACGGTATTTTTGGCAACAGATCCGAGGTATTCTTTCATCAGTTCAAGTATGGTTAAGGAGATAGCAAGCTACGATAAGTCGGTAGCGGGTTTTGTTCCTGAACAGGTGCTTCGGCAGATAGAGGGAAAGTATAATATCATATGATACGAATCACAGGAGGATTTTCAAAATGGGTAAAAAAGGCGTAGAAGATATGATCGATGAGATCGAGGTTTTTATCGGCAATTGCAAGTATCAGCCTCTGTCTTCTAATAAGATTATTGTTCCGAAAGACGAACTTGAGAGAATGCTCAGCGAACTTAAGCTTAAGCTCCCAAGTGAGATCGAAAGATGTAAGAAGATCATGAGGAACAAAGAAGCGATCCTTGCTTCCGCGAGAACCCGTTCCGACGCTATAATATCAGAATCAGTAAACGAGGCTAACCGTCTTGTTGATTCAAATCATATTACAGAGCTGGCTAACATCCGTGCAGATGAGATCGTAACAGCAGCACGTGATCAGGCTCAGCAGATAGTAGACGACGCAACAACAGAGGCCAGAGAGGTTCGTCTCGGCGCTATGTCATATACAAAGCAGAAACTCTCAGAGATGAAGAACTTCCTTGCTGCAACACTTGAAGCAGAGAACGAGAACTACAAGAATCTCTGTGACAGTCTTGAGAGCAATCTCTTTACACTGGATAACAACCTTGGTGAGCTTGATACAAGTATCGATCTTAT